>WFOP01000280.1 GCA_015487985.1 Hyphomicrobiales bacterium | reverse complement strand
CGATTGCAGAGCGAGACGCGGCATTAGTTCTATCTGAATTAGTAACCTTTAGCGCGGCGTAACCAAAACTGGTTACGCCGTTTTTGTTATCAGAATATTTCTAGGTCATTACCAGTTTTGACTGGATCAAAATCTATGCTCTAGGTTTTTGTTTTTACGCGCTTCTTATCCGAAAACCGATGCACACTTTTCGGGAAGTGCTCTAAGGGCCTTTCGCAAAGACTATTCTTTGTCCGTGTCTTCTTTCAGGGAAGACAGTTTTGCAAAAACCGCATCCGCGTCGATCTGATCTTCATTCTGTTCGGGGGCCGGTGCATCGGTTTCGCCAAATACCGTATCTGCTGGCGCAAAGGGATCGGCTTCGCCTGTTTCGGGGGGCGCCTCTTCAGGGGTGACAGAGCCAAGGGCCTCCTCGGCAGACATCAGGCGAACATTGCCCTCTTCTTCGCCATCGGCTTCAATTTTGCTCTTGTTGGCTTTGCGCACTTCCATATCCAGATTGGTCTGGGTGCACAGGCCAAGGGTTACCGGGTCCATCATGGTCAGGCCGGCATTGTTCCAGTGGGTGCCCTCGCGCACGGCGGCGATGGTGGCTTTTGTTGTGCCAACCAGACGAATAATCTGGGCATCCTTGAGTTCGGGATGATTGCGCACCAGCCACTTAATGGAATTGGGGCGCTCGGTACGCCGGGAAATGGGCGTATAGCGTGGCCCGCGTTTTTTTGTACCCGCAATATGTACTTTGGGCTCTGAAAGGGTCATGCGATAATCAGGATCGGCTTCAGCGGCAGCAATTTCCTCACGGGTGAGCTGACCATTTAAGGTGGGGTTTACCCCCATTACGCCGGTTGCCACATCGCCATCGGCAATTCCCTGCACTTCAAGAGCATGCAGGGAGCAAAATGCCCCGATCTGCTCGAAGGTCAATGCTGTGTTGTCAACGAGCCATACGGCGGTGGCTTTGGGCATCAGGAGTGTTTTGGCCATGTTTTTGTCTTTCGTTTCACGCAAAATGGTTTTGTTCGTGCGCTCCGGTTTTTGCCGGAATGCCTCGCCATTTGCCTTGGTGCGCTGGAATGGGAATAGCGCTTATATAGAGGCAAGAACCGGTTTGTGCAATGGGCGAACGCAATTGAAGTTTAATGTTTTATACGGACATTTCCCGGTGTGTATTGAATTTACTGTTCCAGCTGCAAAACGATTTTGCCGAAATGTTCAGCACTCATCATGTGCCTGTGGGCTTTAGGGGCATCCTTGAGAGCAAAAGTCGTAATTCGAGGCTTTTTGATTTTGCCCGATGCCAGCGCCGGCCAGACTTCATGGAGCAGATTGTTGGCTAAAGCCGCTTTGGTTTCATTGCTTTGAGCGCGCAGGGTCGAGCCAAAAAGCGTCACCTGTTTCATCAGCAGCCGGGCCAGATTTATTTCAGCTTTTGCCCCCGAGAGCATGGCCAGTTGAATTATCGTGCCGCCGGTGGCAATACATTTGAGGTGCCGGTCAAGATATTCCCCCCCCACAATGTCCAGAACAACATCCACGCCCTGCCTATTGGTGAATTGATTTATCCGTTGGACAAAATCTTCTTCAATGTAATTGATGACCTGTTCGGCCCCCATTTGCTTGGCATAATCGGCCTTGATGTCGCTTGAAACCGTGGCAAACGGTATGCCCCCCCACAGGCGGCAAAGCTGGATTGCCGCCGCGCCAATACCACTGGCCCCCCCATGGATAAGCACGCTTTGACCCTTTTTCAGGCCGGCGCGTCCTATCAGCGTCTGGCGCACGGTGAACAGCGTTTCGGGCAATGCCGCCCCCTCAACCATCGAACAGGTCTGGGGCAGGGACAGAACCTGTCCTGCGGGAACTGAAACAAATTGAGCGTATCCGCCACCGTTTGTCAGGGCTACAACCTCCTCCCCTATATGCCGGTTTTTAACGCCTGCTCCAATTTCTTCAATGTGCCCGGCGACCTCCAGCCCCAACAAAGGGGAAGCGTTTTCAGGCGGGTTATAAACGCCCATGCGTTGCAATATGTCAGGCCGGTTTACGCCCGCCGCCTGAACCCTGATGAGAACTTCGCCGCGTTGGGCAACCGGCATTGGCACTTTAAGCAGTTCCATAACATCAGGCCCGCCCGGCGAAAGGGCCTTGATTGCCAGCATTGTCTTGGTTTTTTTACGCATTGTTGGCGCGGTGGGGGGAAATATTGCAAATTGGATTGGGCCGGGTTGGATTGGGCCGGGTTGGATTGGGCATTGTGAGGTTTCTCAAATTTGACTATTTTGAAAGAGAGTTTGAACAAAGAAAATGTGTTTCACAAGGCCCACCAACGGGTCCAGCGGGTTTTATTTTGAAATGGAGGGGGCGAATATGGATGATGATGAACCGATAAGGGGCAACAGACCCCATGAGGTGGGTATGGTTTTAGAAGCAATGTCTGTTGATGAGCTTTCAGAGCGCATTGAGGTGTTGCGGCGTGAAATTGAACGTTTGGAAGTGGAAATCAATAAAAAATCCGCCAGTCGTTCGGCTGCGGAGAATGTCTTTAAGTAATGGTTATCATTGATAAAACCTTATTGGCGCAAAGGTGTGGTTGATGGTTTCACAATGGACAGGGTTAAGAAAATGACTCTGATTAACTTTTCTTTAATACAAATTGTCTAGGTTTGGGTTGTTCGATATTCGAACTTAACAGAGTGGTTTTCCTCTTCTGTTTGACGCCTCCCTACTAAACTTCGAGAGCTGTTTTTACAGCTCTTTTTTTTGTCTGAAATTCGATATTCTCCGGCGTTGATTATTTTGCCATAATTTTGACGTTTGGCATGTGCCCATTAAGAATTTGCCTGTATAGTGCGCCAAAATTCTAGCAGTGAGTATGTTTTCTTGGACAATAAGTCTTCAAAAACAAAGCCAATCTCAATCGGGCCGCATCTGGTGGCTTTTGGGGATTTTAATCGGCTTTATGATCAGGGCATGGGTTTGATTGAAGAGGTGGCAGCCTATCTGGACGGGGAAGGGCGCGCACAAAGCCGTCAGTTGAGCCGTGAAACGGGCTTTTTATATGCAACTGAATCCATGCGGTTAACAACACGTCTGATGCAACTGGCATCCTGGCTGCTATTGCAGCGGGCGGTGCAGGAAAAAGAAATTTCGGCGGAAAGCGCCCGGGATGAAAAATCCAAGGTGAAATTTTCAGCAACCCCTTCACAAAGAGGTGGCCCGGGCTGGGATGAACTGCCGCAGGAATTCCTGAATTACATTGCCAAGGGGGATGAATTGTATGACCGCGTTGTGCGGTTTGACAGTTATGACCGGCAGGAAATTCCCGCTATTCCTTCCAAGGATGATAATGA
>WFOP01000279.1 GCA_015487985.1 Hyphomicrobiales bacterium | reverse complement strand
CTTTTGGTGCGCACCTCCCCGATTGCGGTCATTGCCAGCTTTTGCGTGGGGATTTCAAATGGCACATTTTATACGCTGGCACCCGTGCTCGGGTTTTCCCAAGGGTTGAGCGCCACCAATATTGCCCAGTTCATGAGCGTGGCCATGGTTTTGGGAGCATTGTCACAAGTCCCCTTTGGCCGCATGTCCGACCGGATTGACCGGCGCTGGGTGATAATGGCAACCGGGCTGATTGCCAGCATGATGGGTATCGTTCTGGCCCTTATGCACCCCAGCGAAGGCTGGCTGCTTTATGTCCTGTTCGCCCTTTACGGTTTTGCCGCATTTCCAATCCATGCGGTGGCGGTCGCCCATGCCAATGATTCCGCCAGAGACGGTCAGTTTGCACCAATCGCGGCGGGCATGCTTTTGACCTTCGGGTTTGGTTTGGCCATTGGCCCGCTGATTTCGGCATGGCTGATGAACGAGTTTATACCCTCTTACATGTTTCTTGTTACGGCTTCTTTTCATGGCATACTGGCAATTTCCGCCTTTATCCGCATGAAAATCCGCCCCATTGAAAACCCCGAAGACCATGCCCCCTTCCGCGCTGTGCCCCTTGAGCGCAGCTCAACGGCCACCACCATGACCCTAGACCCGCGCGCCGATGAAAGTGCCTCAAACTAGAAAGACAGCAAACCGATGTTTCCCTCAAAAACCAGTAAATCCAAAAAGTTCATCCCCCTGAACATTGCCGTGCTTGTGGTTTCAGATACCCGCACCCTTGAGGATGATGTCAGCGGGGCGCTGCTGGAAAGCATGTTAAAAGAAGACGGGCATAATTGCGCCTCACGGATTGTGGTCAAAGACGATATTTCCCAAATCCGCGCGGCGGTTCAGGGCTGGATTGCCGACCCCGGTGTGGATATTGTCATCACCACCGGGGGTACCGGATTTTCCGGGTTTGATGTAACCCCTGAAGCGCTGGAGCCATTGTTTGACAAGCATATGGAGGGGTTTCCCGCCCTGTTTCATGCCTATTCGGCCAATAAAATCGGCACCTCAACCATGCTTTCGCGCGCCACTGCCGGCCTTGCTGCAACCACGTTTATTTTCTGCCTGCCCGGCTCAAAAGGGGCCTGCCGCGATGCATGGGAGGGCATAATTCGTCACCAGCTCAACTACCGCCATGGGCCATGTAACCTTGTGGAGCTGATGCCACGGCTTGGTGAGCATCTGGCTGAAAAATAAATAAAATCCATTCAACAGGGCGGAGAAAAGATACTAAAGCGAACAAAAATTAATTTTGTTCTTTATTTGTTCTCATTTTGTGCTATAGATTCGACTGTATCGGCCAGGTTTGGGCTGTTCTGCAACAGGAGAGAGTTTATGGTTCCCCAATTTGCCCCCTCGTTTGAGCAAATAGAGAAATTGGCCGCCTCCCGGGATGCCGATATTTTGCAGTTCAAACCGGTTGATCCTTCTGCCAACCGGGGGCGCGGGGCTCAAAGTAATCGCTCAGGCAAATTTGAGCCTGTGCAGCGGGAAAGTTTTGATGACGGGTGGGCTCAAGCCGATCCCAGTTCGTGCCTTGAAACGATTGAGCACATTGAACGCGCCTCAAGCATCATCACCACCAACAATTCGCCCGACCTGCATTTTGATCGTTCCATCAACCCCTATCGCGGGTGCGCTCACGGCTGTTCTTATTGTTATGCCCGGCCTACTCACACATTTCTGGGACATTCGGCGGGCTTGGATTTTGAGCGCGACATTTATATCAAACCCAATGCAGCGGAACTGCTCAGGCAGGAACTTGCCCACAAACGCTACCGGGCCAAAGTGATTGGTATCGGAACCAACACCGACCCCTATCAGCCCGTTGAACGCAAACACAAAATCATGCGCGGGTTGCTTCAGGTACTGCTTGAAACAAAACATCCTGTGGCCATCACAACCAAATCGGCATTGATTGTGCGCGATATTGATATTCTGGGGGAAATGGCGAAGGAAAATCTTGTTTGTGTTGCCATGTCTGTTACCTCTTTGGACCGCAAGTTGTCACGCTGGATGGAACCACGC
>WFOP01000278.1 GCA_015487985.1 Hyphomicrobiales bacterium | reverse complement strand
CTGCAATAACAGCCAGGGCTTCTTCTTGTGTGTCCAGCAGAATATGGCGCGCGCGCAATTCAGGCTCGCCCGCCTGATCACTGATCAGGGTTTCATAAGCGGCCCGCACTTCGGCTTCCCCGACACCCCCTTCAACCTGTTGGGTAAAATAGGCCCGCCGCAAAGCCCGTTCCTCCAGATAACGCAACCGCTCCATATAGGCGACACTTTGATCCAGATTCTGCTCACGTGCCTTATTGGCCATCAGCTTCATATCAATCAACACAGTAACAAGAAAAGCACGACGTTCCTCAGGTGGAATAGAGCGCAAATCATTGGCCAGGTCTTCGGCGGCAAATGCCAGTTCTGTTTCCGTGATTTCCGTCCCGTCCACCAGCGCAACCACGTTCTCGCCAAAAACAGTTTGCCCGACCGCCACCTGTGGCATCAAAAACATGCCCAGAACCATGGCGCTGGAAACCAGCCCGCTTATTATTCGTTTCCCTGTAAAAAACATCATTTATTCCCTCTGATTGCCCATATTGCACTAAACTATTTTCAGGCGCTTTGGTTTGGACCATTTTCATGGCGTTGACAAGACACCATGCCGCTCTTACATCTGGCGCGCATTCCAGCATGTTTGACTTGAATTTGTCACATCAATCAAATGTGTACGTTTAACACGGGGCCTTGCCGTCCCATATACTGAATATATCGCATTTTCGCTAAGGGAAATCTTGTAAAATGGTTGTCGCCGCGCTCGCCCGTAAACTTTTTGGCTCTCTCAATGATCGCCGCATCAAGGCTTACCAGCCCCAGGTTGAAAAAATCAACGCTCTGGAAGCGGAACTGGAAAAACTCTCCGATAGCGAAATCAAGGCCCGCACCTTTAACTTCCGCGCCCAGATAGCAGAAGGTGCCAAGCTCAAAGACCTGCTGGTACCCGCATTTGCCACTGTGCGCGAAGCCTCCAAACGCACCTTGGGTCAGCGCCACTTCGACGTTCAATTGATCGGGGGCATGGTTCTCAACGACAATGCCATTGCCGAAATGCGCACCGGTGAGGGCAAAACCCTTGCGGCAACCCTTGCGGTTTACCTCAATTCCCTTGAGGGCAAGGGCGTGCATGTGGTGACCGTCAACGATTATCTGGCCCAGCGCGACGCCGCCTGGATGGGTCAGGTATATGAATTTTTAGGACTATCCGTTGGCACCATCGTGCACAATATGAGCGATGAACAACGCGCCGCCGCCTATGGGGCCGATGTCACCTATGGCACCAACAATGAATTTGGATTTGATTACCTGCGCGACAATATGAAGCACACCCGCGCGCAAATGGTCCAGCGCGGCCACAATTTTGCAATCGTGGATGAGGTGGATTCCATCCTCATTGATGAAGCGCGCACACCGCTGATTATTTCAGGCCCGGCAGAAGACCGCTCGGAACACTATATCGCCATGGATAAATATATGGTCCATGTGGAAGACGCTGACTTTGACCTGGACGAAAAAACCCGCGCCGCCACCTTCACCGATGAGGGACTGGAAAAATTTGAAGAGATTTTGCGTGAAGACGACATGGTCAAAGGGGGCAACCTGTTTGACGCCGAAAATGTTTCCATCGTTCACCACTTGAACAATGCCCTGCGCGCCCACAAGATTTTTACTCGCGACAAGGACTATATCGTCAAGGATAATCAGGTGGTTATCATTGACGAATTTACGGGTCGCATGATGCCGGGTCGTCGCTATTCAGACGGATTGCATCAGGCCCTTGAAGCCAAGGAAGGCGTGGCCATTCAGGCCGAAAACCAGACCATGGCCTCCATTACCTTCCAGAACTATTTCCGCCTCTATAACAAACTGGGCGGCATGACCGGCACTGCCGATACCGAAGCTGCCGAATTTGCTGATATTTACAACCTCGAAGTCGTCACCATCCCCACCAATATTGCAGTGGGCCGGGTCGATGAAGACGATGCCATTTTCCGCACAGTCGAGGAAAAATTTGTTGCCATCGCCGAGCTGGTCAAAGACTGCCAGACCCGCAAACAGCCCATACTTGTAGGCACGACCTCCATTGAAAAGTCCGAAATTCTGGCCAAGGAACTAAAAAAGGTCGGCGTCAAGGATATCAAGGTTCTCAATGCCCGTCACCATGAACAGGAAGCCCAGATCATCGGCGAGGCCGGCACCCCCGGTGCTGTAACCATCGCCACCAACATGGCGGGCCGCGGCACGGATATCCAATTGGGCGGAAACCGCGAATTGCGCATTGCTGCGGAAACACAGGGGCTGGACGAAAAGGCGGCAGCTAAAAAAATCGAAAAAATTGATGCCGAAATTGCCAAAGGCAAGGAAATTGCCCTCAAAGCCGGCGGACTTTATGTGGTGGGCACCGAACGCCATGAAAGTCGCCGCATCGACAACCAGTTGCGTGGCCGCTCAGGGCGACAGGGGGATGCGGGCCATTCAAAATTCTTCCTGTCCTTGCAGGATGACCTGATGCGCATTTTCCCCATCGAGCGCATGGATTCAATGCTGGAAAAACTGGGGCTGGAAAAAGGCGAAAGCATCACCCACCCCTGGGTGAGCAAAGCCATTGAACGGGCACAGGCCAAGGTTGAGGCACGCAACTTTGATATCCGCAAAAACATCCTCAAATATGATGATGTGATGAACGACCAGCGCAAGGTCATATTCGAACAGCGCCTGGATCTGATGGATGATGAAAACGTTTCCGACACCGTGGCCGACATGCGCCGCGATGTCATCGACAGCATCATTGCCAAGGCCATTCCCCCCCGCTCCTACCCCGAACAATGGAATGTTGAGCAACTGGGCGAAGCCGCAAAAACCTATCTCAACGTGGAGGCACCTGTTGGCGAATGGGCAGATGAAGAGGGCATTGATGTCGAAGAAGTGCAGGAACGTCTGGTCAAGGCCGCCGACGCGGTGATCGCCGCCAAGGCCGCCCAGTACGGCCCCGAAATCATGCGTCAGGTTGAGCGCCAGATTTTGCTCAATTCCGTTGACGGATTGTGGCGCGAACATCTGGTGACACTGGATCATCTGCAAAAAGTTGTCGGCTGGCGCGGACTGGCCCAGCGCGACCCGCTCAATGAATACAAACAGGAAGCCTACGAACTGTTTGAAAAGCTTTTAGACAATATGCGCGAACTGGTGACCACCCAGCTGGCCCATGTCAACGTACAGGTCACCCCTCCTGAACAACAGCAGCAGCAACAATTTGGTGCCCCCCTGACCCTTGACGATCAAGGCGCAGACGAACCCCCGCTCAAACCCCTGCCCGATGATGTTATGCGCACCACAAGACGCAATCAGCAATGCCCCTGTGGTTCAGGCAAAAAATTCAAGCATTGCCACGGCAAACTTTAAAGAATTTTCTGAAAATTATAAGAAAATTTCGGAGAAATCATTCAGCGGTTTTGGCTCAAATTTTAGCAGTTTCTCATTCAATTTTTTTATATATTTGGAGCAAATATGAGCGCAATGGGTCTAAAAAGACCTTTTGATCTCCAAGCGACTGGGCGGGACCTTTCCCGCCCTTTTTGTTGCATTTTTCTTTATGGCTGGATACCGGAACAGCAAAACTCTGATCACGCACAGGATTTTACCCCCAAAAGCCCTTGCCACCACGCGCCAACTGCCTCAACATATTTTTCAATATCACATATCCAAAAGGAACAACGCGTTGACCGGCCAACAAATTATTCTGTTTTCCCTGATCGGGTTTGTTCTGATCGGCTTGCTCTGGGGCCGCTGGCGCTATGATCTGGTGGCCTTTGCGGCCCTGATCGCCGGGGTTATTCTGGGGGTTGTGCCGGCCCATGAGGCTTTTGCCGGTTTTGGCCATGAGGCAACAATTATTGTAGCTTTGGTTCTGGTGATTTCTGCTGGCCTCATGCGCTCTGGAGCTGTCGATTTAATCACCAGAATGGCCATAGACCGCACCCGCTCCCTCGCTGCCCATATCACCCTGATGGGGGTAATCGGGGGCACTTTATCTGCCTTTATGAACAATGTTGCGGCGCTGGCCCTGCTGATGCCGGTGGATATTCAGGCCGCCCGCCAGGCGGGGCGCTCCCCCTCCCGCTCCCTGATGCCTCTGTCCTTTGCCACCATTCTTGGCGGCATGGTGACCCTCATCGGCACCCCCCCCAATATTATCATTGCCTCCTATCGCAACGAAGCGCTTGGTGAGCCTTTTGCAATGTTTGATTTTGCACCCGTGGGGCTTGCCGTCGCCCTTGCAGGTCTGGCCTTCATTGCCCTTGTGGGGTGGCGGATGATCCCCGACCATAAAAGCAGGCAAAGCCCCATGGATGAACTGGTGACAATCGAGGACTATGTGGCCGAACTCGTGGTCCCCGAAGAAGCAAAAATCATCGGCCAGAAGGTGCGTGAACTCGATGAACTGGCAGAAGAAAACGATTGCATGATTTTGGGGCTGGTGCGCAATGGGCACCGAATGCCGGGCCGGGCACGAACCGTTGAAATCGCTGCCAATGACATGCTGATTATCCAGGGTGATGCAGACGCCTTGAATGCACTTTCAGGCGCCATGAAAATCAAGTTTCAGGGCAAGGCGGGCCAGACCGCCAAGCTTTCCTCCGACCAGACCTTGGCCGAAGCCGTTATTGCGCGTGACAGCCGCCTGATCGGACGCACCGCCAATGATATTCAGATGCTGCGCGCCCATGGCGTTTCTCTCATCGGGCTGTCGCGCATGGGTAAAACCATTCGAACCCGCGTGCGCCGCACAAAACTTCAGTCCGGCGATATTTTGCTTCTGCTGGGCAATGCTGAGGCCATGAGAAACGTTTTTGCCCGCCTTGGCACCCTGCCCCTTGCGGATCGCAATCTGAACGTCACCCGCCACGACAAGGCATGGGGCGCCATTGCCCTGTTTGCCCTGGCCATCGGTCTGGGGGCCCTTGGCTTCATTCCCCTGACTGTCGCCCTCGCCCTCACCGCCATCGGTCTGGTGGTATTTGACATTCTGCCCCTGCGCGAACTTTACGATAGTGTGGAATGGCCGGTCATTGTTCTGCTTGGCTCCATGATCCCCCTGGGGGCCGCCCTTGATTCCACGGGGGGCACGCATCTGATTGCCGGATGGCTCGCCGCCGCCACCGATGGCCTGCCCGGCTGGGTTGCTCTGGCAGTTATCCTGATTACCACCATGTCATTGTCGGACGTGCTGAACAACACCGCAACCACCATCATTGCCGCCCCCATATCCATCCAGCTGGCCCACACTCTTGGCACCAACCCGGACCCGTTTTTAATGGCGGTGGCCATCGGCGCCAGCTGTGCATTCCTTACCCCCATCGGCCACAAAAACAACATGCTCATTCTGGGACCGGGGGGATATAAATTCGGCGATTACTGGCGCATGGGCCTGCCCCTTGAAATCATCGTCACCGCCGTCGCGGTCCCCATGATACTGATCATATGGCCAATGTAAGAACTGGTTTAATGTTTTCAGGTAACAATCGGGCAGCCCATCCTTACCAAACCGTAACATTTCTGCCGGATTGTTGCCGCAATTGACACATCAGTAGTCACTAATACAAAATAATTCCGGGAATAGTGTTCTTTGGATCAGGTCCAAAACTCCCCGCACCAAGCAAAGGTAAAACAAATGTCCAATTCAATAACCGGTTTAACGCGACGCAAGCTCCTGTTGGGAACCGCAGCCCTGGGCGCTGCAGCAACTGCCGGCGTACTGGTTTTCGGGCAGAGTTCAAAAGCCGCCGGCCACATTCAAAGCTCAAACCCGCTTAAAATACCGCCCCTTGATGCTGGACGGATGCAGGGCAACACCCGTATTTATGACCTTGATATTCAACATGGACAAACCGAGTTTTTCGGCGGCATGAAAGCCCCCACCATGGGCATCAACGGCTCATATCTTGGCCCGGTATTGCGAATGCGCCAGGATGAGGATATCCGCATCAACGTCACCAATTCCCTCGATGAAACAGCCACACTGCACTGGCACGGGTTTAACCTCCCCGCCATCGCCGATGGCGGCCCCCATCAGATCATCAACCCCGGCTCCACCTGGTCCCCTGAATTCAAGGTTCTGGAGAAGGCCTCCACCATGTGGTATCATTCTCATCTGATGGGCAAAACCGCCGAACATGTCTGGGCGGGCATTGCCGGCATGATCATTGTTGATGACGAACCCTCTTCAGCCCTTGATCTTCCAAACAATTACGGTGTGGACGATCTGCCCATTGCTTTGCAGGACCGGCGTTTCCTGCGCGACGGCACAATGCCCTATGCCCCCACCATGCACGACAACATGATGGGCAAAATTGGCGACACACCCATGGCCAACGGCACAATCGGCGCGTGGTTTGACACCACAACCTCCCTCGTGCGCCTGCGCCTGCTCAATGCCTCCAACGGCTCAATTTATTCCATTGGCTTCTCCGATGGACGCTTTTTCAAAAAAATCGCCACTGACGGCGGCCTGCTTGCCGCACCGGTGGATGTTCAGTTGATATCCATGGGACCGGGCGAACGCGCGGAAATCGTCGTGGATCTTTCTGACGGCAAAAACGTCACGCTGACCCATTTTGTGCGCATTTCACAAAGCGAAGTCAGCCCTGAATTTGCCTTCCTTGAACTGCGCCCCGCCGCAAATTCCACCACATCCAAACCGGTGCCTGCAACGCTGGCCACGCTTCCCCCCCTCAATCCTGAAGCGGCCACCAACACCCGCCGGTTTGATCTGGATATGCGCGGCATGATGGGCATGGGTATGGGCGGCGGCGGTTTTATGATCAATGGCGAACAGATGGATATGAAAGTCATCAATCATACCATCAAAAAAGACACTGTTGAAATCTGGGAAATCCGCAATCTCTCGCGCATGTCCCACCCCTTCCATGTCCATAACACCCAGTTTAGAATTCTGGATCGGGATGGCCGCCCCCCCGAGCCCCATGAAGATGGCCTCAAAGATACCGTTCTGGTGCTCCCGGGACGCAGCGCACGCATTCTCATCAGTTTCAACCATTATACGGATGAAAAAGTGCCCTACATGTATCATTGCCATATTCTGGAACACGAAGACGCCGGCATGATGGGGCAATTCACTGTCGTCTAGACAGGGCAAAACACTTTAACTCTGGCGCAGGTTCTTTTTATACTTTTATTGTGATTTAACTGGTTCAACGTTCAATCACAATAAAAGGCAATTGCCCGTGCCAGAGCCAAAAAACTACGATGCCATTATTGTCGGTGGCGGCCATAACGGACTTGTCTGCGCTTTTTATCTGGCCAAAGCGGGCTTAAAAACCTGTGTGCTGGAGCGGTCCGGCATCGTGGGTGGCGCAGCGATTACCGAGGAGTTTCATCCCGGATTTTCAAATTCCGTTGCCTCCTATACCATTTCCCTATTACAGCCCAAAATCATGGCAGACATGGACCTGCCGGCCCATGGCCTTGAAATAATCCTGCGCAAAATTGACAATTATCTGCCCCTTGAAAACGGCTATATGCTGGCCGGGCGCAATGGGTTGACCGCCTCAGAAATTGCCCGCCATTCAAAAAGGGATGCTGAAAACTTTCCCCGCTATGAAGCGGCATTGGAGCGAATTGTGGATTGCATCCGCCAGTTGCTGCTGGTCACGCCCCCCAATGCCGGAGGGGGAATTGCCGACCTGCTTGCCCTGCTCAAATCCGCAAAAATTCTCAACAAACTGCCCCTTGATGCCCAGCGTGACATGCTGGCATTTTTCACCCGCTCCGCCAGTGAAATTCTTGACCAGTATTTTGAAAATGAAACCGTAAAGGCCCTGTTCGGCTTTGATGCCATAGTTGGCCATTTCGCTTCCCCCGAAGAGCCGGGCTCCGCCTATGTTCTGCTCCATCATGTGTTTGGTGAAACCAACAATATCAAAGGCGCATGGGGCCACGCCATCGGGGGCATGGGGGCCATTACCCAAAGCATGGCCAAAGCCTGCAAACAATCGGGCGTAGAGATTTTTACGGATATGCCGGTTTCAAAAATCTGCGGGCAGAACACCAAGCTAAAGCAGGTCCATACGGACAATGCAGTGTTCACCGCTCCCATTGTCGCCGCCAGCGTGCATCCCAAGATTCTCTATGAAAATCTGCTCAAAGATCAAAATCTGCCCGCCGGATTTCGTAAAAGCATCAACGCCTACAAGTCCCATTCCGGCACCTTTCGCATGAATGTGGCACTGGACAGACTGCCACAATTCACCAATGCCCCGGATAATCCTGATTATCTTGGAGCCGGCATAATCATCGCCCCCTCACTAAGCTATATGCACGAAGCATGGGCCAGCGCGCGCACCAATGGCTGGTCTGAACATCCCATCGTTGAAATGCTCATCCCCTCCTTTGTCGACGATACGCTGGCCCCAAAGGGCAAGCATGTGGCCTCTTTGTTTTGCCAGCAGTTTTCCTATGCGCTTCCCGATGGGAAAACATGGCCATACCAGCGCCAGATTGCCGCCGACCATATTATTGCAACCGTGGAAAAACACGCCCCCGGCTTTGCCAAATCCATCCTTGGCATGCAGGTACTTTCCCCTTGGGATCTGGAACAAAAACTGGCCCTTGTCGGGGGGGACATATTCCATGGCCGCATGAGTTTGGATCAATTATTTTCTGCCCGCCCGGTGTTGGGAAACGGCGCCTATCGCTCCCCCGTTAAAGGCATTTACATGTGCGGTTCGGGCACCCATCCCGGGGGCGGCGTTACCGGTGCGCCGGGGCACAACGCCGCCAAAGTGATTTTGAAAGACAAAGGTATCTGGCCGTTTTAACCAGTTCAGGATTGAGCGGTTTCAACCTGCACCCCCGGTACATGGCAAAACCCCTGCGCGGGAATATTCAGCGCCGCATTATATTTTGAGGACATATTCTGAAACGCAATCAACCCGCAAAGCTCGCTTAAACCATCATCGTCAAAATGCGCTTTCAAGCGTTCCATCAATTCCCCATCAACCTCCCGGTCGGAATAGGTCATGGCCTCACACAACTCCAGCGCCAGCCGCTCGACAGGTTCAAACCCCGTTTCATTCTGCCAGTTGGAAAGTTTGAGCACCTTTTCTTCATCCACCCCCCGTTTCATCAACGTCATGGCGTTGATATCCACGCAAAACTCACAATGGTTTATTTGCGAAACCCGCACCGTTACCAGTGAACGCAAAGCCGCATTGATGGGTGAGCGCGACCGGTTGAGCGCCCCGTAAAGCAGGGCCACCCCGATAAACACCTTGGGCGAGCGCGCCCACAACAGACCCGGTTCCAGAACCTTTCCATAGGTTCTTTTCTGTTTCCAGAAAAACAGGCGGATATACCACGGGTACTTTGAGACGGGCTTGGCGGGAACAAACATATTTTTATCAAAACTTTTTCAGGTGAAGTCTTTCCTCAACCTAACCCACATCCCCCCCCAAACGATGACATAAGTCATTCGCGACGTCACAATTTCGTTATCCCCAACCCGCCACCAGTTGACATCCCGCCTGTTTGGTTTCTTCGTTAAACACATAAGTCTGCTCGCACACCCCCACCACCGGCGGCACTTTATCCCGCTCAAACAGGTCATACCCTGTTTTCAGATTTCGCCAAAAATCCGCCCAGCGATGTTCAGAAAACCGGTCCATCATGTCATCATTCATTTCAAAGGGAAAGATATGTACCGGCACCTCATCCTGACCACGATTTTGCGCTGCCTCCACAATGGCATAAATCTCATCCACCTTTTCATCCGTCACCGCATAGCACCCGATGGAGGAACAGCCCCCGTGAATCATCAAAAAAGTACCCGTGCGCTCATGGGCACGATCAAACACATTGGGAAAAGCCAGGTTGAACGAGAGATGATGACGTGAATTGGGGTTCATCTGCGAAGCGGCAATCTGGTAAAACCCTTCGGGAGACTGCCGGTCCCCTTCCTTTAGCTTTGGTCCCAACTCCCCGGAAAATTTGCAGATATCATAGGTGCGGAACAACTTGAACCTGCCACCCCCGCCCTGTGGTGCCATCCACAATTCCAAACGGTTTTCGTGCTTGAAAAGCCGCACAAAGGCCGCATCCCCCAAACGAAAGCCGCCCGCCACCAGATCAGCGCGCAAAATATCTCGATCATAGGGGCGGCTATAGGCCCGGTTGGTGCGATCCTTCACCAGATCAATAATCGAATAATAGCCCTGGCTCTTGGGCCAGACAAAGCCGCCGAGCCACACACCAAGAACCAATGTAAAACCAATTAGATAAGGTAAAAAACTGCGCATAGTTGAAAATATCTATTCAAGCCGAATGGCTAAAGAAAGGCCATGAAATTCCTGCCCGAAACAAACATTAACGCTGGGGCGGGTTAAGGGGCACCGGGG
>WFOP01000277.1 GCA_015487985.1 Hyphomicrobiales bacterium | reverse complement strand
AAACTCTTATGCGTGCATCGCGGCGGTGGATTATATCAGCGGGGTT
Organism: Hyphomicrobiales bacterium; assembly: GCA_015487985.1. Classification (GTDB taxonomy): domain Bacteria; phylum Pseudomonadota; class Alphaproteobacteria; order Rhizobiales; family Devosiaceae; genus DROE01. The sequence goes on along the minus strand of WFOP01000277.1, from coordinate 6,762 downwards.
TATTCAGCGCTCAAGCTGACTTTTTTGCACTTGGGGCGGGTGGTGCAGGATTTCCAGTTCTGGAGTTCGTTCGAGGTGGGCCAACTTTATGTGCCAAACGAGTTTGTTCAAATCAGCTCCATCATGCCCCAAAAGCGCAACCCGGTTCCAATCGAGCATTTGCGGCTTTTATCCTCCCTCACGATTGGCAGATGCGACATAATGGTCAACACCATGCATAACACCCCCTTTACCGATATGAATGACAGCGAGGGGGAAGTGCAGCAGGCCGGTTTTGGCGCCTTTGACAGCGGGGGGCGGGTTTTGGCTCTGTTTGGTGCTTTGGTGCCAGCCCTGACTATCTGCGCTGACAAAGTGCGCAAAAATACGGAAAAAAGCTGTATCACCATCACCGAACTGGCGGATAATCTGGTGCGCTGTGAGGATATTTCATTCCGGCAGGCCCATGAAATTGCGGCAGGTATTGCACAAAGTGTTATGGTAAAAAATCTGCCTCTATATCAGGGGTTTGATGCTTTCAAATGCGCATTTGAGGCGCAACTTGCACGAAGCCCAAAGATGAACGAAGCAGAATTTTCGCGCGCTGTTTCCCCGGAAAATTTTGTCGCAGTGCGGGACAGGTTCGGCGGGCCGGCACTTAAACCGATGAATGCGGCGCTTGCATCCTATCGGGATGAACTGAAAAATCTGAGCGAGCCGGCACAAAATCACCGTAACGAGTTGCGCGCTGCACAGCAAAAACTGACTATGGCTTTTGAACGCATAAAAATCAATGATAAAGGAGCCTGAAATGGCAACCGTCGCCTTTGTGGATCTTGTTAAAACATATGGAAAAACCGAAGTACTCCACGGCATCAACCTGGAAGTGGCGGACGGGGAATTCGTGGTTTTTGTCGGCCCTTCGGGGTGCGGGAAGTCCACGACTTTGCGCTTGCTGGCAGGGCTGGAGGAAGCCACTTCCGGCGATATTCTGATTGGGGACAGGATTGTGAACAATCTGGAGCCAAAAGAGCGCAATATTGCCATGGTGTTCCAGAACTATGCCATTTATCCGCATATGAGCGTGCGCAAGAATATCGGATTTGGCTTAAAAACCGCCAAAATGTCCAAGGAAGACAAGGAAAAGCGCATCGACGAGGTGGGGGAAATCCTTGGCATGACCGATCTGCTTGAGCGGCGTCCCGCACAACTCTCTGGCGGGCAACGCCAGCGGGTGGCCATCGGGCGCGCCATGGTTCGGGACCCTTCAGTATTCCTGTTTGACGAACCCCTATCCAACCTTGATGCGCAATTGCGCACGCAGATGCGGCTGGAAATCAAAAAACTGCACCAGCGGGTGGGCACAACCATCATATTCGTTACCCACGATCAGGTGGAGGCCATGACCCTGGCTGACAGGATTGTCATCATGAAAGATGGGCATATTCAACAAGTGGGCAGCCCGACACAGGTTTATGAACAGCCCGCCAACCTGTTTGTGGCGCAATTTATTGGTGCCCCTTCAATGAATATTCTTGCTGGCACCAAGGTTAAGAGCGGTATTGAGCTGGAAACCGGCGGTCTGCTCGGCGTTAATGTGGGCAATATTGGCCAACAAATCAAAGTTGGCGTCAGGCCCAATGATTTGATGTTGACGGATGATCATTCCAAAGCCCTGTTCAATGGAGAAGTCAGTGTGGTTGAGCCACTCGGGGCCGAAACCCTGGTCTATGTGATGGTGGGGGAGGAGGAAGTTGTGGCGAGCGTTTCAGGAAAAGAAATGCCCAGACTGGGGGAAACGGTTTTTCTGGCGGCAACACACGGGGAACTGCACTTTTTTGACGGGGAAACCGGGGTTGCCATTCTTGCCGATTAGCACTTGGCCTAAAGCATGTATCCCAAAAGTGGGTACCGGTTTTGGGATAAAAGACATGCAAAAACAAAAAATAAAACATGTTGAGTGAATAGGATTGAACGCAACATGCTTTAAGCAAGTGGCGAAATCAGAATTGCCCTGAAATCATTGACGTTGGTCAGAGTTGGCCCGGTGATAATCTGGGCGTCAATTTTTTCAAAAAAACCATGGCTGTCGCTGTTCTTGAGCGCCAAATCCGGGTCGATATTTTTGCTGGCGGCCAGCGCCAGCGTATCGGGGGACACCCACGCACCGGCCACTTCTGCCGCGCCATCCACGCCATCCGTATCACAGGCCAAAAGATAAATTCCGGGTTGGGACTTGAGGGCAATTGCTGCGGCCAGCGCAAACTCGGCATTGGGACCACCAACGCCGCCGCCCCAGTTCGACACGGTACATTCCCCCCCCGATAACAGCAAAACCGGCCTGTCGTCCGGCGTCAACGTGCCTTGAATTTTGCGTGCCAGTTCCACCTGTCGCGTCGCCTCCTCCCGCGCCTCCCCTTCAATGGCATCCCCCAATATCTGCACATCAAAGCCGCACTTTGTTGCATGCTCCCGTGCCTTGGCGAGGGAGGCGGAGGGGGCGGCCACAATTACATTTGTGGTTTTTGACAGCATAGGGTCACCCGGCGCGATAACTGAGCTTTTCCCGGACAAAACCTCTTTTGCCGTGAGGGGCAGGTTCAAGTCATAAGCTGCAATGATGTTTTGAACATCGGATTGGGTGGAGCTTTCGCCAACCGTGGGGCCGGAGGCGATATCGGCGGGATTATCGCCGGGCACATCTGAAATGAGCAGGTTCAGCATGGGGGCGGGATAGGCGGCGGCGGCCAATTGGCCCCCTTTGACCCTCGAGATATGTTTGCGCACCACATTCATTTGCGCAATCGGCGCACCTGATTTCAATAAAGCCTGATGCACCTGTTGCTTGTCTGCCAGGGTCATATTGCCCGCCGGGGCACAAAACAAAGCCGAGCCGCCGCCTGAAATCAGGGACAAGACAAAATCCCCCTCCCCCAGATTTTCAAGCATTTGCAATATACGTTTTGTTGCAAGCAACCCTGCTTCATCGGAAACCGGATGGGCCGCTTCAACAATTTCAATGCCTTTTGCGGGGCGCGCGTAGCCATAGCGGGTGATCACCAGCCCTTCACACGGTCCCCAGACACTTTCCACCGCCTCAGCCATTCTGGCGGAAGCTTTTCCCGCCCCGATCACCACGACCCTGCCGCACGGTTTTTCTGGCAAGGCGGCGGGAACAACTTTCATCGGGTCAGCAGCCGATACCGCAATGTCAAACAGTTGGCGCAAAAATTCGATGTTAGTGCAAGACAAAGGAACCGCTCACTTTTCAATTCTACTCATTTGGCACCCCACTTTAATGCAAGATTAAAGGCGGATGCAGTTTTTGTTTTTCTCTGGCGATGTTTTGGCCCCAAACAGCGCATTCTGCCAACCTGAACAACGACGCCACAAAGGAAGACACAAGGCCTTACCTTTAGGCCAAAGGTATTGTATAGGTATTACTTGATACATTGCTGAAACAAATTTGTTCAGCATTTTAATGGGAAAGCGGTATTTTAGGGGAAAAAATGACCATAAACAGTTTTTTCAGCCCGGATAACTGGCTTAGCCCAACCGGTGGTCCCCGCTATCTGCAATTGCAGCGGCATTTGTTGCGCGCCATCACTTCGGGGGAACTCGAACCTGAAACGGCGCTCCCCCCCGAACGCGAAATCGCGCTGATGACCGGACTTTCCAGAGTAACGGTTCGCAACGCCATTTCCGCCCTGGTCGAAGAGGGGTTGATTACCCAGCGCAGAGGTTCGGGTTCATTTGTTACCGACCGCGTTCGACGGGTGGAACAGTCGCTGTCAGTATTGACTTCCTTTACCGAAGACATGGCATTGCGCGGCATGAGCGTGCATTCAAAATGGATTGAAAGAGGGCTGTTTCTTCCCACCCCCAAAGAAGTGGAAGTGCTTGGTTTGTCTGAGCAAAGCAGCGTCGCACGCCTTGCCCGGTTACGCAGTGCTGACGGGGTGCCACTGGCCATTGAGCGTGCTTCCCTGTCCCCGGACATTTTGCCAAATCCTTTGCTTGTATCCACCTCTCTTTATGAAGTTTTGGGACAGAGCGGCAATCGCCCGGTTCGGGCGACGCAGAGAATTTCGGCCACGAATCTGCAGGCTGAAGACGCACAGATATTGCATGTGGAAGAAGGGGTGGCGGGTTTGAAAATCGAGCGCACTTCATATCTGGAAACCGGGCGGGTGGTGGAGTTTACCCAATCCATATATCGTGGTGACAAGTACGATTTTGTTGCCCAATTACAGCTCAGCGAATAAGCGGGCATTGTTAAGCGGACACTGTTTGGTGCGTAAAACCCGGGCAAAACTTCATTTTCAGTAATACCATACCAATTATCTGGTATTATTTATTTGTCTGCTTGCACCTTTTATTCGTTCAACGGGCCATCTGCTCCCCGCCAATCCAGGTTGCCAACGGTTCAATTTCTTCACTCAACCAGACAAAATCTGCCGGCGCGCCAATTGCCAGATGGCCTGCATCATTCAGGGAAATGGCGGCGCAGGGATAGGTTGTGGCCATGCGAAGCGCTTCCCCCAGTTCAACTTTTATTTGCCGGTGCATGAAGCGCACGGCGGACGCCATTTCAATATCGGCACCCGCCAATGTGCCATCTTCAAGGGTTAGTTTCCCCCCCTGTCTGAGGATTTTTCGCCCGTTCAAAACCAGTTCTGTGAAATCCGTCCCAGTGAATGACATGGCGTCAGAGATCAGAAATATCTTTGAATTCTGATTTTGCTTGGCCGCAAGCGCCAGTTTAATCGAAGTCGGGTGAACGTGATGCCCGTCGGCAATAATGCTGGCATAGCCGGCGCTTAAAGCCGTGCCCACCATGCCCGGCTCGCGCCCGGTGGTCTGGCTCATGGCATTAAACAAATGGGTGAACATATTGGCCCCGGCTCTCATCAACGGCACAATTTGTTCGTGGCTTGCGTCACTATGGCCAAGGGAAATTCGAATACCCGCTTTTGTCAGAGCTGCCACCTGTTCCGGTGTCACCGATTCTGGGGCAATCGTCATCATAAGCATGGGGATATTTTCATGGGCGGTGATGAGTGTTGTCACGTCTTCCCCGTTCATCGCCCGAATGAGTTTTGCATCATGGGCGCCCTTTCGGGCAATGCTCAGGTGCGGCCCCTCCAGATGCAGCCCGGCAAATCCGGGCACATTTTCCCTGCGCGCCTGAATGGCCGCGTCCAGCGCAGCGTTACGCACCTCTGTTGTGTCAGTTATCAGGGTGGGGAGCAGCGAGGTTGTGCCAAAACGCGCGTGGGTTGCACATATGGTTCTGATCCCCTCAACATCGGGGGCATTATTGAGCAGCACCCCACCGCCCCCGTTTACCTGCAAATCCACAAAACCGGGGCAGATTATCCCCGTCCCCAAATCACGCAGTTCAACCCCCTCGGGCACCTCAGAAATCGGCCCGATAAATTTCACCCGTGTGTTTTCAACCAGCAAAGCCGCACCTTCATGCCATCTTGTGCCATCGAAAATTTTTTGTGCAGATATGGCGAAGGGCTTGCTCATTTTGTCCGGGTTACCTTGCGCAAAAGTGGCGGCTGATCGGGGTTCAGACCAAGCTGGCGGGCATAGGATTCCACAAACATATAAAACGGAATAACCAGACACAGCGCATCCGTGAGCGGATGCCCGGTTGCCACGAAACCAATGGGGATGCTTTTGTTTACATCCTTTGCGGTGATAAAGGCTTTCGCCCCTTCCCCGGCAAGTTTTTCAGATGTTGAAATGCACGAATTATAGGCCGCATCGCGCGCGCACAGGGTCAACAGGGTAAAGCCCGCCTCAACCAAAGCCATTGGCCCGTGAATGACTTCGGCGGCGCTATAAGATTCGGCATGGATGGAACAGGTTTCCTTGAATTTTAGCGCCACCTCGTTGGCAATGGCCCAGGATGGCCCACGCCCCAGCACAAACAGCGAGCCATTGGGCTTTAGGGCCGACGCCAGACCATCCCATTTGCAGCCTAGCGCCTGACGAGCAAACTCTGGCAATTCTTTAAGGGCGGCGCGCAGTTTTTCATCCCCCTGCCACTCCGCCAACAAGCAAAGACCGGCCACAATGGAGGAAACAAAGCTCTTGGTGGCGGCAACGCTGAGTTCGGGGCCGCTTTGGATATTGATGTTGTGATCTGCGGCGTCACCCAGGGGAGACTGGGCCTGATTGGTGAGTGCAATTGTCAATGCCCCCGCCCGTTTTGCCATGGCGCTGGCGGCCACAATGTCGGGGCTGGCCCCGGATTGGGAAATGGAAATTGCCGCAGCGTTGGAAAGGTGCAGGTCAACATCATAAATAGAGGCGACGGAGGGGCCAAGGGAAGCAACCGGCACCCCCGCTTCTATCTCAATTGCATATTTCAAAAAGGTTGCCGCATGGTCCGAGGAGCCTCTGGCAACGGTAATAATCAATTCCGTGCCGGCCTGACGCAAGGCTGTTGCTGCCGCCAGAATTTGTGCATCCGGCTCTTTTACAATCCGCGAAATAGCAAGCGGGATCTCGCATATCTCGCGGTGCATGAAAGTACCCTGCCCATCGGTGTTTGCTGAATTAGCCACCCAGTCTTTTCCCGCTTTTTTTATCAAACAAATGGATGGAAAGCGGCGCAACTTTTATACCTACCGTTTCACCGATTTTGTAGGTTTTTGCCGGGTCTTCGCGCACCACAACATGGGCGCCTGATTTTAGTTTAATATGGACATAAGTTGCATCACCAAGATATTCCTCCAGCAGCACTTCCCCCAACAAATCTGCTGTTTT
>WFOP01000276.1 GCA_015487985.1 Hyphomicrobiales bacterium | reverse complement strand
ACCCGATTGACGGCACAAGGGGATTTATTCGCGGAGAAGACAGCTGGACCATTTGTATTGCCGTTGTGGAGAATGGCAAACCTGTTGCCGGAGTGGTTTATGCACCTGCGCGCGATGAGCTTTATGAAGCCGTGCTCAACGGGGGCGCAAAGCTCAATGCAAATCCCCTGATCCCCGGTCCCCCTGCGGGCAGGAAACCGATTATTCCTGCGGCAAAAGCGGTGCATAGCGAACTGGCCCATGCCGGCCTTGAATATGAACCGGGGCCAACCCTGCCCTCTTTGGCCTATCGCCTTGTGCAGGTGGCGGCGGGAAATCTGGATGTGGGAATCGGTCGGCGGGGGGCGCAGGACTGGGATATCGCCGCCGCCAGCATTATTCTTGAAGAAAGTGGCGTTGAATTTGAAGATGTGTGCGCCGGAACACCTGTTTTCAATAAACCCGAAACCCGGCACAGCGCCATTGCGGCAATTGCGGATCAATCCCTTACACCGATAGTTCACACGGCGCTGAAAAATGTATATGGATGCCCTGAAATGGCAGAACCCGCCAAAGAAAACCAAACGGAGCAAACCAAATGAACAAACAAGCAGACAAACAACTTCTTCACCTGGTTATCGGTGGTGAATTGTCAGAGCTGGACGGGGTTGAGTTTTCGGACCTTGATGCGGTGGATATTGTGGGGGTGTATCCCAATTACGCCTCAGCCTACGACGTCTGGAAGGACAAGGCACAAAGATCCGTGGACAATGCCAATATGCGCTATTTCATCGTGCATATGCACCGGCTGATGGACCCGGACGAATCTGAGAGTTGATTGTAAAAACAGCTCAGAGGCGAAACCTTAATCCCCCGAATCATTCTTGAGGTGGGCCTGTAGCGCGGCGTTGACATCCACATAGGCTTCCTGCCGGTCCACACTCCAATATTTGAGATCCTCAATCAGAATAGGCTTCCCGGTGATGGCGCAAGGCACAAATGTGCCCGGACTGATCACCAGATAATCCGCATCCATAAAGCGGATTTTGGCCTGTTTGGGGGAAAACCCGGGTTCCAGAATATTCATCATCGTCTCTTTTGTCAGTTCATTCCAACTATCCGTTAAAACAGGCTGGTTTGTCCATCATTTGTTGCGGGTTTTGATTTTTTAGATTTTGGCTTTGCCACGGCACCGGGACCATCGACAATCCTTGCCTCGCGTGATCCGTCGGCAAATCCCAGACTCACCTGCTCATTGGCATGCAAAGCGCCCGCTTTTCGTATAATTTTGCCATTCTTGTCTGTCACCAGCGCATATCCGCGTTGCAGCACATTTTTATACCCAAGGGAATTTGCCAATTGCCAGCGTTGTTCCAACGTCTGGCGCCTGTGGGTCACAATGCGTTGAACAGCGGGCAAAAGGCGGTTTGAAAAACCAGACACCGTTTTTCTTTGGGCCTCAAAGCTGCGTTGAAGCGCTTCCTTTGACAATCGCGGTGCAATACGGGCCAATTGCAACGCCTTGACCTGCGTTGCATTGGCCAGAGCCGCCCCAAGACGGGTTTGGGCCAAATCAAGGCGCTGGCGGGCAATGGCGACAATTTCATCGGGCCTGGGCAGGCCGGCACTGGCGGCGCGCAAACGATCTCGCCGCGTGCTTAAAAGTCTTTGGGAAGCTGCAAACTGGCGCGCGGACAGGTCTTTGACATAGGCAATCAACTCGGCGCGCACCGGCACCGCCATTTCCGCCGCCCCGGTCGGGGTGGGGGCGCGCCTGTCGGCGGCAAAATCGGCCAGGGATGTGTCCGTCTCGTGCCCAATGGCTGAAATCACGGGAATGGCGCTTTCGGAAATGGCCCGCACCACTTCTTCTTCGTTGAACCCCCACAGGTCCTCCACCGAGCCGCCCCCGCGTGCAACAATGATTAAATCGGGGCGCGCAATGGCCCCATCGGGGGGCAGCATGTTCAGCCCCTCAATGGCATTTGCAACTTCAGGGGCACAGGATGCCCCCTGTACCCGCACCGGCCAGACCACCACATGGGTGGGGAACCGATCGGCCAACCGGTGCAGGATATCGCGAATAACCGCCCCGCTCGGGGAGGTCACAACGCCGATTACCTTGGGCAAATAGGGCAGGCTTTGCTTTTTGTTTTCATCAAACAGGCCCTCGGCAGTCAGTTTTTTGCGCCGCTCCTCAAGCAGGGCCATCAGTGCGCCGGCCCCTGCCGGCTCGACATTTTCCACAATTATCTGATATTTTGACTGTCCGGGGAAGGTGGTCAGGCGCCCGGTGGCGATTACCTCCAGCCCCTGTTCGGGCTGGAAACGCCAGCGTGAAACAACGCCTTTCCAGGCGACAGCGGCCAACACAGATTTTTCATCCTTGAGATCAAAATAAACATGGCCGGAGCCGGGTCGGGATATACGTCCCACCTCCCCGCGCACCCGCACAAAACCGAATTCATCTTCAATATTGCTTTTCACCGCCTGAGACAGCTGGGAAACAGTGAATTCGTGTGCGTTTGTTGTTGTGTTTGGCCCTGATTCTTGCATTTGCTAGCAATGGCCTTTTGCCCCCCTGTTCGTCAAGTCAAACCAGCTATTGTGGTGGCCCTTATGGTTCTGTCGTGTTAAGCGGGTTTCATCTTGTTTGACTTGGCTAAAGGCACCTTGAAAAATGAATGTGCTGTTGATCGGATCCGGCGGGCGCGAACACGCGCTGGCGTATAAAATTTCTCTCTCGCCAGTTTTAACCCGCCTGTTTATTGCGCCGGGCAACGGGGGAACCGCATCGCTGGGGGAAAATGTCGAGCTGGATATAAACACCCATGCCGCCGTGACTGCTTTTTGCCGGGCTGAAAAAATCGACCTGATTGTCATTGGTCCCGAAGCGCCGCTGGTAAGGGGACTGGCCGATGATTTGCGCCAGGCCGGGTTTGATGTATTTGGCCCCAATAAAGCGGCGGCGCAACTGGAGGGATCCAAGGCTTTCACCAAAGAGCTTTGCGCTGAAATGAACATCCCCACCGCAGCATATGCAAAATTTGATACGCTTGAGCCGGCACTGGCCTATGT
>WFOP01000275.1 GCA_015487985.1 Hyphomicrobiales bacterium | reverse complement strand
GTTCACCCACCTTGTTTGTGCTGTTTGAAAGCTTGGCAAATGCCCCCTTGAATTCCTTGGAGGAACGAACGGTCAAATCCATATCTGCAATTGCGCCAAGTACCCGGTCGGTCTCCGCCAATCCGCTCTCCACCGTATCCATCAGAGAATTTAGTGCTTCACTGACCCGTGTCAGGTCTTCTTCTTCAAACTGAGAGTTCAAACGGTGGGAAAAATCCCCATCGGCAGCCGCCAGAGAAACATTGGTTACCTCCTCCACCAGCATTTGCATATGCTGTGCTTTTTCCTCGGAAGATTGCTGCATCTGAGATTGTTCTGCACTCATGGTTTTAATCTTCAAACTGTTATCCCTGAACACCCGAATGGCGCTGGAAAGAGTATTTAACTCGTGCCAGTAGCGCGACGCGTTGATATCAGCATCCAGATCACCTTGAGCCAATGCCTCCACCCCTTTTGAAAGGCGGGAGAACTGACGCAACACAAAACCGGAGAAGAATATGGCCATGGCAATAACCGATGCGATAATCAGGGCCGCAGAAGCCAAAAGAATGATATTTCGACGTTGATTTTCCGCCGCCTGTTTTTCCTGCATCTGTAAAGTTGCTTCACTGCGCGCCTGATAGGCCGCTTCAGCAACATTGCGCATATGTTGAATTTCTTCCTGAATGGATTCCGCCACCGCATCAAAATCCGCCATCATGGAATTGCCCGCCGAAGGGCCAACCGCCACATAGGCGCGGGTCATTTTCAGCCCCGCTTCATAAAACGGACCATAGGCCGCCTGAATGTCATCCAGAACACCCTGCATTTCGCTCAGGCCCAGCTTTGTTGCCGCCTCACGCGCCGCCGCGATATCCCCCGGCAACTTTTCCGCGTAAATTTGAGCCATGTCAAAACCGTCATTCAACCCGTCAAGCCCGCGCGTCGCCGCAATATCTGTCAGCCACTGCTGTGTTTGAACCACATCGAGCTGAATATTGCGCATCGCCTCATATAATTCAGTATTATAGGCCGCTTCCTGCAGAACAGTTTGCATTTCCTCGTTGGCATGCTCCTCGGCCTTTAATGTATCCATATAAATGTAAGCGTTAAGACCCAAAATCAAAGCCACCATCATAGAGCTTACGATCATTGTGAAGTGGGAAATTTTCATGATGGCCTCGATTGATTTGTAAACTTTTCAAATCAAACATCAGGAGAACTGCTTAATTATAAGTAAAATTGCATACAAATTTGACTTATATCAAATTTTGAAAACGTCACATAAGGGCCTCAGAAAAATACATTCTGCTTAGATATCAATACCATCACGCATGCCGGATATGAATTTTGCAGCGTCTGATTTATTTCAATATTTTTATGTCGGAATCCCAGGAATGCAGATTTTCAACAAAAAAGGGCTGCCCGAAGGGCAACCCTGATAGATACCGGACAAAAAAGTGGGACTAATGCGCGCCTGCGGACCCCACTGCTGCGGCTTCCAGCAACAGGTTTTTCCATCCGTCAAGTTCGTTCTGCGCCAAATCCTTGTCGGCCAGTTCTTCAGCCGCATCCAGTTGCGCCTGAGCCGCTGTGATTGCCGCTTCAACTTCACTCTTGTCAAAGTCCGCACCTGCCCGGGCATGCTCCGCCAGGATAGTGACACCATCGGGCGAAATATCTGCGAACCCGCCCTGCACATAAAATGTCTGGGTGACTCCTTCTTTTTCCACTGTAATGAAACCCGGCTTGAGCGTACTCATCAGCGGCGCATGCTCACCCATAACCGTGAAATAACCCTCGTGCCCGGGAACACTAACCGATTTGGCTTCTTCAGAAAGCACCAGGTGTTCAGGCGAAACGATTTCGATTTTTATTGCATCGGCCATTTATGAAGGCTTCCCTTGGTAAAGTTTAAGCGGCTTCTGCTGCCAGTTTTTGCGCTTTTGCCACCGCATCATCAATGGTGCCCACCATATAAAAGGCAGGTTCGGGCAAGTGATCATATTCACCATCGATCAAACCGGCAAAGGCGCGGATTGTATCTTCAAGCTCCACAAATACCCCGGGGGTACCGGTGAAGATTTCAGCCACGAAAAAGGGCTGGCTCATGAAACGCTCAATCTTGCGCGCCCGTGCCACCACCAACTTGTCTTCTTCAGACAATTCATCCATGCCCAGAATAGCAATAATGTCCTGCAAACTCTTATAGCGTTGCAAAATTTCCTGCACTTCACGCGCCACCCGATAGTGCTCCTCCCCAACAACTGTTGGGTCAAGCAGACGGGAGGTTGAATCAAGCGGATCCACCGCCGGATAAATGCCTTTTTCAGAAATTGCCCGGTTCAACACGGTTGTCGCATCAAGGTGAGCAAAAGAAGTCGCGGGCGCAGGGTCGGTCAAATCGTCGGCTGGTACATAAACAGCCTGCACGGAAGTGATCGAACCTTTGTTGGTTGTGGTGATCCGCTCCTGCATCTGCCCCATATCCGTAGCCAAAGTCGGCTGATAACCCACAGCGGATGGAATACGGCCCAAAAGAGCTGACATTTCAGAACCGGCCTGGGTAAAGCGGAAAATATTATCCACGAAGAACAACACGTCCTGCCCCTGATCACGGAACTCTTCAGCAACCGTCAGACCGGTCAAAGCAACACGGGCACGGGCGCCGGGAGGTTCATTCATCTGGCCGAACACCAGCGCACATTTACTGCCCTCGGTAGAACCGTTATTTTCCTTGGGATCTTTGTTCACCCCGGATTCGATCATTTCATAGTACAGATCGTTTCCTTCACGGGTCCGCTCGCCAACACCGGCAAACACGGAATAACCACCGTGTGAGTTTGCCACATTGTTGATGAGTTCCTGAATAAGCACTGTTTTGCCCACCCCGGCACCACCAAACAGGCCGATTTTTCCGCCCTTGGCATAAGGGGCCAGAAGGTCCACGACCTTGATGCCGGTTACCAGAATTTCAGATTCCGGGCTCTGGTCGACAAAGGCCGGCGCTTCAGCATGAATAGAGCGCTTTGATTTGGTTTTCACCGGACCCGCCTCATCAATGGAGTCCCCGATAACATTCATAATCCGTCCCAGAGTTTCAACACCCACAGGCACCTGAATGGAATTTCCAAGATCGGTTACCGGCTGACCGCGAACCAGACCCTCGGTTGTATCCATGGCAATGGTGCGAACGGTATTTTCCCCAAGGTGCTGAGCCACTTCAAGCACCAGCATATTGCCGTTATTGTCGGTCGTCAGCGCATTTAGAATTGCTGGCAATTTACCTTCAAACTTCACATCCACAACCGCGCCGATAACCTGTGCCACCTGACCGGTTGCTTTTTGGCTCGTTGCCTTTTTTCTGGCTGCCATTTTAAAAAATCCTTACCTGATGTTTTACAGCGCTTCCGCGCCAGAAATAATTTCGATCAATTCTTTGGTGATTTGTGCCTGACGCTGGCGGTTATAGCTGAGCGCAAGAGCATCAATCATATCACCTGCATTGCGGGTCGCATTGTCCATCGCTGACATTTTTGCACCCATTTCACCGGCACCGTTTTCAAGCAATGCCCGAAAAATCTGCACGGAAATGTTCCGAGGCAACAAATCCGCCAGAATTTCTTCTTCACCCGGCTCATAATCATAGGTCAAAGACGCCGCTTCATCTTCCCCTTCGCTTTGTTCTATGCTGGCGGGAATAAGCTGTTGAGCCTGGGGAACCTGAGAAAGCACAGATTCAAATTTGGAATAAAGCAGTGTCGCCACGTCAAATTCTTCAGCCTCGAACAAGGCCAGAACCTTTGCCCCGATTTCAGCTGCGTTTGAATAGCCCACCACCTTCACTTCGCGCAAGGTGATTGTTTCAATGATTTCCTTCTCAAACTGACGCTTGAGCGCATCGTGGCCTTTTTTGCCGACACAGATCATTTTAACGGTTTTGCCCGCTTTTTGAAGCGCCAGCGCATGGTCGCGCGCTTTGCGGGAAATTGATGAGTTGAAACCGCCACAAAGCCCACGTTCGGCAGTGGCGATAATCAGCAGATGAACCTGATCCTTGCCAGTGCCCCCAAGAAGTTTGGGCGCATCGTCACGACCGACATAAGCGGCGCTGACACCGGCCAGAACCTTATCCATACGCTCCGCATAGGGGCGTGCCGCTTCGGCCCGCTCCTGGGCTTTACGCAACTTGGCCGCCGCCACCATCTGCATGGCGCGAGTGATCTTCTGCGTTGATTTCACCGAATCAATTCGGTTTTTCAAATCCTTCAAAGAAGCCATTTGAAAATGTCTCCCTTAAGCCGCAAAGGTCTTTACGAAACCATCGAGTACGGATTTGAGTTTCTCTTCAAGATCAGGGGTCAAAGCCTTTTCCTTGGCGATACCACTTAGAATTTCTGCATGCTTGGAATGAAGAATGCCCAGCAGACCATCTTCAAATGCCTGCACGCTGGAAACTTCAAATCCATCCAGATAACCTTTCACACCTGCATAAATCACCGCAACCT
>WFOP01000274.1 GCA_015487985.1 Hyphomicrobiales bacterium | reverse complement strand
CCCCCTCAACGCTGAACAGGTTTGGCCCCACCATATTGCCGACTGAGGAAAATGCGCCAACGCTCAAGGTCAGTGCGGATATGAAATCGTGACCCAGCGCGGCAAAAACGCTCATGCCCACAACAAGAAACAGCATGAGCGAAAAGAAGGCACTCCAAACAGCTTTGGTTTTGGAAAAAACGTTCTTGTCAGTGTCCACCGAGCCGGGCAAAAACTGGCTGGGATAAATCAAACGTATGACTTCGTTTGCAGAATGGCGCATCATGGCCTGCAGGCGAAACAGTTTCATGCCCCCTGCGGTTGAATAGGATGTTCCGCCAACAAGGGCCAAGCCGATAAGAAAAATGGCGGGCACTGCAACCCCGGCGCCCGGCGTGTGGGTGATACCGGTTGTCGTCAAGGTGGATATGATATCGAAGCTGCGATTAAAGATTGCTGTCATGAACTGATGGGAAACGGGAAAGGTCTGGAAGGAAAGTATCAGCCCGACAAGAATGGCAAAAAATGCAAACAGGAGATAGGAAAGGCTTTCGGTTTGTTCGCGCGTTTGTGTTATCTGATTTGAGATAATGGTACGTTGCCAGATGATCGATGTGGCCCCCACCAGCATGAACACCATCAGGATGGTTTCGGCCGCGCGATTGTTGTAAATGGAATCGGAGACGCGCCAACCGACAAAACTGTTGGTGGACAGCGTGTTCAGTGCCCCCAGAACGGCCTGAACAGGATTGACCTGGGCCAGCATCAGCAATGTCATGCAGGCAAGGGTCATGGCGGCATAGGGGACCACAACTTCAACAAAGGTTGCCCCCAATCGCGGGTCGCCGCGTGAAGCACCATGCAGGACAAATCGCAAATCCCTGTTGGGGGTGCCCCCAACGCTGTAACGCCCCAGAACATAAACGGCGAGCATTAATGTCAAAAGCCCGCCAATCCATGCAAGAACGGAGCGAAAGAACACCATTGCCGTTGTCATTTTTTCCACGGGCATGAGCGAACTGCCAAGGGTGATTGCTGCTGAAGATGCTTCGAAAAAAGCGGCCGCCGGGTGTGCATTCTCCAACAGAAGGAATGGGGGCATGGCCGCGAAAATAAGCGTGAACCACATGGCAATTGCGCCACTGAATACCCCGGAACGTTTGAATACGGGGCGTTTTGTTGTCGCCACCATGAACGTAAAAATCGCGATAACGCTATAGGCGATGCTAAGCACCCCAAAGGTCTCAATTCCCGGTGCATCGGCGCGCAGGAATGCAACGCCAAAGGAAACGAATGTCGCCCCGCTCAGCCCCAGTAAAACTAAAGAAACAAGGATACCAATTCCCGGCATTCAGGAATTCCCTTCAAATGTGGCTCTAGAAAAAGTCAAGGCTGACCCTGAACATTTGTTCCACCGTTCTTACCTTGGAGGCAATTGCAAAAACAATAACCAGATCCCCCGCTTCAACCCGGGTTGTGCCGGTGGGCATAATCACTTCGTTACCCCGGATAATTGCACCAATGCGCACCCCGTCTTCCATGTCCACTTCCTTGAGGGGCTTGCCCACCAGGGTGGAGGTTTCCAGCGCTTCGGCTTCAAGGATTTCCGCTTCTCCCTCAAACAGCGAATATACACCCTTGATGCGTCCGCGCCGAACATGGCGCAGCACTTTTGAAATGGTGACAGATCGCGGATTGATGAAGGCATCGACCCCCAAACGATTGGCGAATCTGGAATAGTGAGGCTGGTTGACCAGCGCAAAATTGGCCTTGCACCCCAATTCGCTGGCCAGAACCGAGGACAAAATGTTGGTTTCGTCGTCATTGGTCAACCCAAGGAACATGTCGGCATCGTCGATATCCACTTCACGCAGAATCTCTTCGTTCAACGCATCTCCAAACACAACGATGGATTGTTTCATGGTTTCGGCGGCTATCTGGGCGGCGCGTCTGTCATGCTCGATGACGCGCACACTGACATTGCGCTCTCCCTGTTCCAGCTTGGTGGCAACGTAGCGCCCGACATTTCCGCCACCGGCAATCACAATTTTGGAGGGGGCTGATTCTTCACGGCCAAACAAGGAAAGCACACGATGGACCTGTTCGCGCGCCACGGCAACGACCGCCAAATCCCCCACATGCAATGAATCCCCCGACCCAACGGCCAATACATCGCCCCGACGGCGTGCCCCCAGAACGGTTGCCTGCAAATTGGGGAAAAGGTCTGTCAGATGTTTGAGCGGGGTGTCCACAACTGCGCAATCCTCAGAGATTTCAATCACCATCACCACCACCTCGTCATCGTCGAAGCTGACGATTTCATCGGCACCGGGATAGGTCAGTCTTTGCAGGATCAACTCCCCCACCTCCACTTCAGGTGAAATAATAACATCTATTGGCAAGTGATTGCGGGCAAATAGATTTTGCCATTCAGGAGAGAGGTAAGTTTGGGCGCGAATACGGGCAATTCGGGTTGGAACTTCAAAGATGGAATGGGCCACCTGGCAGGCGGTCATGTTGACTTCGTCGACCTGGGTCACTGCGATGAGCATATCTGCGTCATGGGCGCCGGCCTGCGCCAACACATCCGGGTGGGAGCCATGCCCGTGCACACCGCGCGCGTCCAGCGTGTCGCGCACCCGTTGAACCAGGTCGGCGTTGCTGTCTATTACAGTCACCTCATTGCCCTCTGAGGCCAGCTTTTCGGCAATGCCATATCCAACCTGACCGGCACCGGAAATAATTACCCGCATGGTGTTCCTACTTTTTTAACTGCATGTTGAAGCATAACTAGCATTTCATTACAGCCCGAGCGACTTGATTTTTCTGTGCAGGGCACTGCGCTCCATTCCCACAAATTGTGCGGTTTTGGAAATGTTGCCGCCAAAGCGCTCTATCTGGGCAATGAGGTATTGGCGTTCAAAAACCTCTCGCGCCTCGCGCAGGGGCAGGCTCATCAGCAATGTCTGCTCGTCCCCCTCTCCCATGGTTGGCAATACTTCGCCAATATCTGCGGGAAGCATCGAGGCGTCAATTGTGCCGTCGGCGGGGGGATTGTCTTTGGTCAAAATCAAAATGCGTTCGATGGCATTGCGCAACTGACGGGCGTTTCCGGGCCACTCCTGAGCCTGTAAAACAGCCATGGCGTCTTCACCGATACTGAGCATGGGCAGGGCGTGCATCCGGCAAACCTGCTCAACAAACAGATCGATGATTTCGGGCACATCCTCGCGCCGCTCCATGAGGGGCAGGAGTTTTAAGGGCACCACTGCCAAACGGTGATACAGGTCGGAGCGGAAACGCCCCTCCTCAATCAGTTTGGGGATATTTTGCGAGGTGGAGGAAATGATGCGCACATCTACGGGGACAGCGCTCTGGCCGCCAACGCGGGTGAATTTATTTTCAACCAGGGCGCGCAAAAAGGTTGTTTGAACATTTTGTGGCAGCGCTGCGATTTCTGCAAGATAAAGGGTGCCACCATGGGCGCTTTCAAGGGCACCAACCCGGGTGCGCCTGATTTCATCGCCTTCATTATATTCTTCGCCAAAAAGCTCGGCATTGATTTCCTCTTCAGGATAAAGGGAGATGTTGAATTCGACAAAAGGCATTTGTGGGCGCAGTGAGCTGTTGTGAATAAGTCGTGCGCACAGGGCTTTACCTGTCCCGGATGCGCCTGAAATGAGGATGCGTGAATTTGTCGGTCCCGACTTTTCAATTATCGTGCGCGCATCCTGAATATTGAGGGAATTGCCTGCAAGCCGCGTTTCATTCAGGGCTGATTTGACCTCAAGGTCCGCAACCTGACTTTTGAGCTGGGTTCTTTCCATGGCCCGCTCGGTAACCAGTAACAGGCGGTCCATCTTGAAGGGTTTTTCGATATAGTCGAATGCGCCGCGCCGAATGGCGGAAACCGCCGTTTCAACATTGCCGTGGCCCGAAATCATGACCACAGGCAAATCGGGATGCTGGGATTGCACCTCGTCCAGAAGTTGCAAGCCATCCAGACGCGAGCCCTGCATCCAGATATCAAGGAATATCAGGGATGGTCTTCGCAGGGCAATTTCCGCCAGCGCGGAATCTGCGTCAAAGGCAATCCTTGCTTCATACCCTTCATCTTCCAGAATGCCGGCGATCAGTTCACGAATATCGGCTTCATCATCAATAATCAGAATATCCAAGGCCATTATTTATTCACCACTGTCTTTTTTGTCGTTGCGCTTTTGGTTTTTGATTTGGCGGGTTTGGTGTTGGAGGTGTCAGTTTTTTTTGCTTGTTCAGATGTTTTGCGTTTTGATATTTCCTCTTGTGGTTTGTCTTGAGGCTCCTCCTCATCCGGGGGGGCTTTGAGGGGCAGGGTGAAACTGAAACTTGCCCCCACCTGCCCGTGTTCATCCTGGGGTGCATCGCGCAGTTCTACTGTCCCCCCGTGCTGTTCAACGATTTTTGCAACAATTGCCAACCCCAATCCGGTGCCTTTTTCACGTGTTGTCATGTATGGTTCGAGCAGGCGCGATCGGTTTTCTTCGGGCCAGCCTGCACCATTGTCATTTACCTCAACCTTGACCAGATTTTCCTGGAATGAAGCAGTGACCCAGATTCGTGGGTTTTTGATGTTCTGCAAGCCCTGATTTTCCAGCGCCTCCACAGCATTTTTAATAAGATTTGTCAGGGCCTGGGATATCAGGCGCCCATCAAAATGGGCCATGATTGGTTCAAGGGGAATATCTGTTTCAATTTCAATTTGAGGCAGGCGCACACTTTCCAGAAATACAACCTGACGAATGGTATCGGAAAGGTCGTCCTGTTCCAGCACAGCTTTGGGCATGCGGGCAAATGAAGAAAACTCGTCAACCATGCGGCCAATATCGCCAACCTGGCGAATGATGGTGGAGGTGCATTTGTCAAAGACTTCAAAATCGTCCTCCAGTTTTTTACCATAACGCTTGCGTAACCGTTCGGCGGACAGCTGAATGGGGGTGAGCGGGTTTTTGATCTCATGGGCAATGCGGCGGGCCACATCAGCCCAGGCACTGGTTCTTTGGGCGCTCACCAGATCGGTAATATCATCCAGCGTCACCACAAAGCCCTTGGATTCAACCATGGTGCCCTCGCGGGTCAGTTGCACCTGATAGGTGCGCTGTTCGGATTCGGGGCCAAGGTTGATCTGGTCGCGGATCTGGCCGGTTCTGGATGCCCGTGCCCGTTCAATTACCGGGATGAGCTGGGGAACGACCGAAACAATTTCTTTCCCCATCAGGTCCAGTTCTTCGTGCCCGAAAATTTCACAGGAGCGCCGGTTGACCAGCGTGATGGCACCATCCGCATCAAGGCCGACGACGCCTGCGGATACCCCCTCCACCACCGCTTCAGTAAACTGACGCCGTAACTCGTTGGTTTCATTGGCGTCGAGCAATTCCTGTCGCTGGCTGCGCAACTGGTCGATCATGCGGTTAAACCGCAGGCCGAGGTCGTGCAGGTCACCGCTTCTGTCTTCAACCGGCACATGAATGTTGAGCTTGCCACGGGAAACTCGCGAAGATGCAATCATCAGGTTGCGTATCGGGTCTACGAAGCGATTTGCAAGAGCCATGCCAATCCAAAGGGCAGCCAATAACAAGACCAGCGCCAAACCCAGGTACATCAGCCCGTAGGTGAGTTGGAAAACCAGTCGGTTGGAGGCGTATAACCGGTATTCGGAAATGTTTTCGTCCGTCAGTTTCATATATTCAAGCACTGCCTGATCCACGGGGCGGGCTACAAACAGGTAGGTATCATCGTAATTTCTGAGCTTAACCGCTGCGCCAACCAGATTTGTGCTGCCCGGCGACAACAGAATTGGTGCCCCCTCCTCCGCCACCTGTAGTACCTCGTTGGGAACCGAGGGAGCCGGCCCCTGCACATTGATTTGAGCGCGCAAAAGCGTGTCGCCGTCCTTGGAGAGCATATAGGCAAAGGGCAATGAACGGGTGGCGGCAAGTGCGGTTAGAATGCGCTGAAATTTTTCGGTGTCAGAGGTAAAGGTTTCGTGGGCGGTTTCCAGTTCGGTGGCAACCCAGATGATATCATCGCGCAACACCTGGGAGTGTTCGAGCAGATAGGAACGCGCGATCAGGCGCGAATTTTCCACGATGTCGCGGGTACGCTCGGAAAACCACTGATCTAGCCCCTGATTGAGGGTAAAGGCAGCAAAAACCGCGATAATCAAAGCGGGGACCGTTGCCACCATCGCAAACAGGCCAACCAGCCGCGAACGCAGGCGGGCACCGGAATGTTTTCGCAAACGCGCCTGTATCATGACGACAACTTCGGTGAGAACCAGTGCAACAATCAAAACGACAAGCACACCATTTGTGAGCCAGATTATGGTCCAGACTTTGGGGGTTGGCTCAATCGTGCTGGCACCTGTCATGATCCAGAATGATCCGATGGCAACCACAACGGCGATTACAATTATAAAAACGCCTAGAATTCGAATGGCGCTGTGCCGTTTTGACTTGGGCGGCTTGGCAAATTCTCTGTCGATGGCATTCTGTTTATGGGCTGGTTTATTGTAGGCAGGCGTGGACATTTCAGAGGTGTCGCCCTCCGGTTGCGCTGGCATGTCGTCCATGTTGGTTTGATCGCTCATAACTTAAGCAGTGCCTTTTTGTCAGTGCCTTGCGCATAGCCGCAAAGTACAGCCAACCAATGTAGGGAAAACTGGACCAGATTGCTATTTGGTTCAAGAACAATGTTGCTAAAATGTGACACCAGCAAAATCTGCGGAATTTTCCGGTGGTTATCCAGAAGATTTTGAATGGCGAATTATCTCGATATTGTGGGCATTTATCTTTTTGCGCAGTGTATTGCGATTAAATCCCAACAGTTTGGCGGTTTTGATCTGGTTGCCGTTACAGGCATTCAGCGCCATTGAAATCAGGGGGGATTCAATCTGGTCCAGAATTTTCTGATACATGCCGGAAGGGGGCAGCCCCGGCTCATGGGCGAGGAAAATATTGCTCAGATGTTGCTCAACCGCAACGCTCAGGTCAACCTGTCCCTGCGTGCGCGAGGGGGATTGCTGCATGATCTGGGCAAGTTCCAATTCGACATTTGTTGCTGAAATTGTTTCATCTGCATGCAGGGCGCACAGCCTGTGCACCAGATTTTCCAGTTCCCGAATGTTGCCCGGCCATGTGTAGTTTTGCAAAAGCCTGATGGCGTCGGTTGAAATGCTTTTTGCCGGCTGACCTTCAATTTTGTTGTTTTGCAAAAAGTGAACCACAAGATCGTCGATATCCTGCACCCGTTCGCGCAAGGGGGGCAGGCGCAGGGGCACAACATTCAGCCGATAATACAAGTCTTCGCGAAACCGCCCCTGTTTAATCAATTCGGGCAGGTCCTGATGGGTGGCGGCAACGATGCGCACATTGGTCTTTATGGTGCTGGTGCCCCCCACCATGGTAAATTCACCCTCCTGCAACACCCTGAGCAAACGGGTTTGCGCGTCCATGGGCATATCACCGATTTCATCGAGAAAGAGTGTTCCCCCGTCCGCCTGTTCAAAGCGCCCTGACTGGCGAGCATTGGCCCCGGTAAAGGCCCCTTTTTCATGCCCGAACAATTCGGCCTCAATCAAATCCTTGGGGATTGCGGCCATGTTGATGGCCACAAACGGGCCGTGGGAGCGTTTGCCAAACTGGTGCAGGGCTTTGGCAACCAGCTCTTTTCCGGTGCCGCTTTCCCCGGCAATCATAACTGTTAAATCGGTTTGCATCAGGCGCGCCAGAGCGCGATATATTTCCTGCATTGCGGGGGAGCGCCCCACAAGTGGCATTTTTTCGTCCGGCTCCTGATCAAGGGTGTCGGTGGTGGATTTGGGTTTGGCGGCATCGTTAAGTGCGCGCGAAACCACCGCAAGCATTTCGTTGATATCAAAGGGTTTTGGCAGATAATCGTATGCTCCGGCCTCTGAAGCCTTGATGGCCGTCATAAAGGTGTTTTGTGCGCTCATTACGATTATGGGCAGGTTTTGGCGCGCCGCCCTGATTTTTGGCATCAGTTCAAAGGCATTGCCATCGGGCAGGGCAACGTCGGTTATCAGCAAATCCCCCTCCCCGCGGGTGATCCAATTCCACAATGTGGAGAGGTTGCCGGTGGGGCGCACTTCGTATCCGGCGCGGGTCAGGGTCTGGTTAAGAACCATACGAATTGCGGCGTCATCTTCGGCCAACAGAATTGTCTGGGAACTCATGTGGTTGCCTTGGGGTTGGAAGTTGCCTTCAGGGGAGAGGTTTTGGTGGGAAGCGGAAGTATTTTGGAGGGGGCCATTGGCAAAAGAATGCGAAATCTGGTGCGGCCGGGCTGGCTGTCGCACTCGATAATGCCGCCATGATCGGCGACCATTTTTGCCACGAGGGCCAGCCCCAGGCCGGTGCCGCCGGACTTGCCGGTTACGAATGGCTCAAACATGATGGGCAAAATTTCTTCTGGAATGCCCGGGCCGTTGTCCTGAATGGTAATTTCCAGCGGCAGGGAAATTCTCTCGGAAGTGCCCGACACTGAAATTTTTACACCGGGCACAAATTTTGTGGATATTGTAATAGTTGGTTTATCTGTGTTTTCAATGGCTTCTGCGGCATTTTTAATTAGATTGATAAATACTTGAATGAGTTGATCCTCGTTCCCGAAAACATCGGGGAGCGAAGGGTCATAGTTTTCAACGATGCTGGCTGTTCTGGCAATTCCGCTTTGGGCCAGAAGTTTTACCCGATCCAGCGCCACATGGACATTTAGTGCATGCCGTTCGACGGGACGCTGATCTCCAAATATTTCCACCCGATCAATAAGTTTGACAATGCGGTCCGTTTCATCCCGGATCAGGCGCGCCAGCAGCTTTTCATCTTCTGCAATGGTTTGCTCCAGCAGTTGGGCGGCCCCGCGAATGCCCGAGAGAGGATTTTTGATTTCGTGGGCCAACATCGCCGCCAGCCCGGTGGCGGAACGCACGGCGCCCTGGGATACCAGTTGACGGTCAATTTTGTCCGCCATGGTTCTTTGTTGAAACAACAAAGACACGCTGCCGGGAAACTCAGGCAGGGGTGAGGCAAACACATCAACCTTGGATTCATGGCTTGAGCGCATCGGGCCGGCTACAACACGATATTTCGTCATGGGAACATTCCCCTGACGTACAGCTTCCACCAATTCCAGAATGGGTGAGCCAAAAGCTATGATTTTATCCAGCATCTGGCGAAGCAAAACCTGTCTGGAGGCACCGAAGAAACTCTGTGCCGCATAATTTGCAAACGTTATCCGGTTATTTTCATCGCATACAATCACGGGTTGCTGAAGTGCATGGAATACCGCATTCTCCAGCCCGCCGCCCGTGGCCGGGTGGTCAGGGGGTTGTGCGCCGGTTGAAAGTTTGCTGGAGTTGCTCATCTGTCAGGCCGCGCTGCTGGAGGTCATGGGGTTTTGATCGGCGATAAACCGTTGCATAAGCTCAAGGACATGGTTGGGGTTGTTTTGTGTCAACAGTTGCTTTCGTTGTGCAACGCTGATCTGAATACCGGCGGCTTCCAGATACCAGCGAAGGTGTTTGCGGGCGACCCGCACCCCAAGCTCTGCCCCGTAAGCATCAAGCATACCGTGATAATGCTCAACAATAATTGCCCGCAGGGTTTCACCCCTTGGGGTGCTGGCGGGTTTGCGGCCCAGCAATGCGCTGTTT
>WFOP01000273.1 GCA_015487985.1 Hyphomicrobiales bacterium | reverse complement strand
GGTTGTGGAAGTCCGTTCCAGACGAGGACGCACTGGCCAAACTGCCGGAAGAAGAACGCTACGGCTCAGAAGTTGACGCCCGTCAGGTTTTTGACCGGCTGGCCGGCACATGGACCTATTGGGGTTACAAGGGGGGGTATTTTGACACGGAAGAAGACGCCCGCGCCTTTTATGACGAATTGCGCTATATGCTGGCCACCCAGCGTGTGGCCCCCAATTCCCCCCAATGGTTCAACACCGGTTTGAACTGGGCCTATGGCATTGACGGGCCAGGTCAGGGCCACTTCTATGTGGACCCTTTTTCCCACAAACTCGTGCAGTCAAAATCCTCCTACGAACACCCCCAGCCCCACGCCTGCTTTATCCAGTCAGTGGACGATGATCTGGTCAACGAAAACGGCATTATGGACCTGTGGGTGCGCGAAGCACGTCTGTTCAAATATGGGTCAGGCACCGGCTCCAATTTCTCCGCCCTGCGTGGCGAGGGTGAAAGCCTGTCCGGGGGTGGCCGTTCCTCAGGTCTTATGAGCTTCCTAAAAATTGGCGACCGCGCCGCCGGGGCCATTAAATCAGGCGGCACCACCCGCCGCGCCGCCAAAATGGTGGTTGTGGACATCGACCACCCCGATATCGAGCAATTCATCAACTGGAAGGTCAAGGAAGAGCAAAAAGTCGCTGCCCTTGTCACCGGCTCAAAAGTGGTTTCCAAACACCTCAAGGCCCTGATGAAGGCCTGCGTCAACTGCACCGGTTCGGGAGATGATTGCTTTGACCCGCTAAAAAACCCGGCTCTGAAACGCGAAGTGCGCGCCGCAAAGGCCGCGCTGGTGCCGGAAAATTATATTCAGCGGGTGATGCAATTTGCCCGCCAGGGCTATACCGACCTTGATTTCCCTGTTTATGACACCGATTGGGATTCCGAGGCCTACCTCACCGTTGCCGGACAAAACTCCAACAATTCCATTCGCGTTTCAGACGCATTCCTCAAGGCCGTTGAAGAAGAAGCGGACTGGGATCTGATTGGCCGCATCAAAGGCGATGTGATTAAGACCATCAACGCCAAGGAACTCTGGGAATCGGTTGGCTATGCCGCATGGGCCTGCGCCGATCCGGGCATCCAGTATCACACCACCATCAACGATTGGCACACCTGCCCCGTTGCCGGTCCCATCAATGCCTCCAACCCCTGTTCGGAATATATGTTTCTGGATGATACGGCCTGTAACCTGGCCTCCATCAACCTGTTGCCATTCCGCGAAGAAGACAGCACCTTCAACACCGCAGCCTTTGAACACACGGCCCGCCTGTGGACCATGGTGCTTGAAATCTCGGTGATGATGGCCCAGTTCCCCAGCAAATCCATTGCGCGCGGTTCTTTTGACTATCGCACTCTGGGCATTGGATACGCCAATATTGGCGGCTATCTGATGACATCGGGCATCCCCTATGACAGCGAAGAGGGGCGCGCCATTTGTGGCGCCATCTCCGCTATTCTCACCGGTGTCGCCTATGCAACTTCAGCTGAAATGGCCAAAGAACTCGGCCCCTTCAAAGATTACAAGCGCAACGCCAAAGACATGTTGCGCGTTATCCGCAACCACACCAACGCCGCCCACGGCAATACGGATGGCTATGAAGGCCTTTCCATCAATCCGGTGCCCCTTGATGGTGCCGCCTGCCCCGACCAGAACCTGATTGTCCGCGCCAAAGCCGCCTGGGACCGCGCCCTTGAACTGGGCGAAGCCCACGGTTATCGCAATGCGCAGGTTTCCGTTGTTGCCCCCACCGGCACCATCGGTCTGGTGATGGATTGCGACACCACCGGCATTGAACCCGATTTTGCGCTGGTAAAAATGAAAAAACTCGCCGGTGGCGGATATTTCAAAATCATCAACCGGGCTGTTCCCCCTGCCCTGCGCACCCTTGGCTATAGCGAAAGCGACATTGCCGAAATTGAAGCCTATGCAGTGGGCCACGGCAATATGAACCAGGCCCCCGCCATCAATCCCGCCTCCCTGAAAGCCAAGGGTTTTACCGATGCGGCCATTGAATCAATCAATGCAGCGCTGGCCTCTGCCTTTGATATAAAGTTCGCCTTTAACAAATGGACCCTTGGGGAAGATTTCTGCAAAAACACCCTTGGCCTGACCGATGCGCAACTAAACGATTTTGAGTTCAACCTGCTGGCACATATCGGTTTTTCAAAACTCGACATCGAAAACGCCAACGTACACATTTGCGGTGCCATGACTTTGGAAGGTGCCCCCCACCTCAAACCCGATCACCTGCCGGTGTTTGATTGTGCCTCCCCCTGTGGCAAGCTTGGCACCCGTTATCTCTCGGTTGAAAGCCACATCCGCATGATGGCGGCGGCCCAGCCCTTCATCTCCGGGGCCATATCCAAAACCATCAACATGCCCAATGATGCAACGGTAGAGGACTGCAAACAGTCCTATATGCTAAGCTGGAAACTCGCCCTGAAGGCCAATGCCCTTTATCGCGATGGCTCCAAACTTTCCCAGCCGCTAAACTCCTCCATTCTGGCCGATGACGACGAAGAAGCCATGGATGCGGTCGAGGATCTGGTGGCAAAACCCGCCGCCGAACGCGCCACCATCGTGGCCGAGCGCATCGTGGAGCGCATTGTCGAGCGCAAACGCGAGCGCATGCCCGACCGGCGCAAAGGCTATACCCAAAAAGCCAATGTGGGGGGCCACAAGGTCTATCTGCACACCGGCGAACATGACGATGGCCGCTTGGGAGAAATCTTCATCGACATGCACAAGGAAGGCACCGCCTTTCGCGCCGTAATGAACAATTTCGCCATCGCCATTTCCATTGGCCTGCAATATGGCGTGCCGCTGGAGGAATTTGTCGAAGCCTTCATCTTCACCCGGTTCGAGCCGGCGGGCATGGTGACGGGCAACGATTCCATCAAGAACGCCACCTCAATCCTTGACTATGTGTTCCGCGAACTGGCCGTCTCTTATCTCGACCGCTCAGACCTCGCCCATGTGATCCCCGATGCCGGCTCCACCTCCATTGGCGGGGGCGTCAAGTCCGATAAGGGCGAGCGCACCGGCGATGCGGTTTCCGCAGACCAGTTCGTCTCCAAGGGCCTGACCCGTGGCCGGGTTACCAAAGACACAAAACTGATGTTAATCACCTCGCTCGAGGAAGTGCCAGATACCCCGGTTCAGGCCATGCAAACCAACGCTGCAACAGCAATGGCCGCCACAGCAACCACCATGCAAACCAGCGCCAACGTGGAAACCCTGCTCAAGCCGGAGGAAGACGTCGCCATGGGCTATGCCGCCCCGGCAAGAGAGCAAACCCGCTCAACCGACAGCCGCCGCGCAGAAGCCCAAATGAAAGGCTATGTCGGCGAAGCCTGCTCCGAATGCCAAAACTTCACGCTGGTAAGGAACGGCACATGTTTGAAGTGTGATACCTGCGGGAGTACGACTGGGTGTAGTTAGTCACAAAGCCCACCGCAAAACCTCTCCTCCCTCCCCCGCCGTGGGGAGGGATTGAGGGG
>WFOP01000272.1 GCA_015487985.1 Hyphomicrobiales bacterium | reverse complement strand
GTCCTAGACCACTAGACGATGGGCGCACATTTTTTCAGCGTTCAATAGTTACGCTTCTGGTGGCACCGTATAGGGGGAACTTGAGCGATGCGCAAGCCCGTTTTTTGGTCCATTTGGGATTATTTTGGTCGACAGTAAATATTTTGGCTAGCAGCCCCAGGTTACGGGTCCACGATAACCACGGGGGCGCTGGCGTGTATCAATATGGATATAGTTGCGCCCGCGATAACAACCAAGCCCACCCACCTGGGACAGGGTTTTGGCAAATGCCACCAATTCTGAGCGGGGAACGCCGGGAATAAAAAAGTCAGCCGCGTCGCAACTCATGTGTTTGGAACTGCTGGCTCCCCCCACCGAGGCGTTGTGCCAGGGGGTGCGATAGCCGGATGTCATGACGATTTTTTTGCGGAATCGGCCCTCAAATTCCCAGATTGCCAGCCGCAGGGGCGGGGAGATGCAAAAGGCGTTTACCCGCGAATTGGCCACCTGTGTGCCAAAACTGGAGCGATAATTGTTGCTTGAGGATGCAAATATCGCCAACGGCGCGCAGGCGCTCAGGGTGAGGCTAAAAACAACGAGTGCGGCAAGCGATTTCATCGACCGGCAATTCCATGATCCTCCCGACAAGTTCAGCGCCATGTTTTTGGGGCTGCGCCAAGGTGTCAGGACTGTTTCTGATTGCCGTGAAAGTACATGCAGTTGGCTAACGCCGCGCTAAGCAACAGGGTCAATTTTTGCTTAACACCGGCGGCCAGCCCCTTTGAATTACTTATAAAATTTTCTTGGAGCCACCGCTCAGGCTGTTACCACTCTCCTGTATTTTCCATGGATTTCCATGGTTGAGCCGGGGCAAGGGGAGTGCCTTCCTGTAGCAATTCCACTGAAATGCCGTCAGGCGAGCGTACAAATGCCATATACCCGTCCCGCGGGGGGCGATTGATAACCACCCCCATATCCGCCAGATGTTGGCATGTCTGATAAATATCCTTTACCCGATAGGCCAGGTGGCCAAAGTTACGCCCCCCCTGATAGGTTTGGGGGTCCCAATTATAGGTAAGCTCCAGTTCTGCGCCTTCATCATCGGGCGCGGAGAGAAAAATCAGCGTAAACCGTCCCTTTTCATTTTCTTTGCGGCGCACTTCCCGCAGCCCCAGTCCCTCACAGTAAAATTTGAGCGAGGCCTCAATATCGCTTATGCGAACCATCGTGTGCAAATATTTCATCGGATTGCTGCTCCATAATTTGTGTTAGCCAAAAAAAGTCTGACAGTAAAATTTGCAACACCAATATTTATGGTGAACGAGCAGGCATTTACCGCCCAATTCAACGTATGTAACATTTTTGTATGCACGTCTTAACTTTTGTGCGTGAATCGGTCAAAGTGTAGTTATTGATTTGAGTATAATCGCAATTGCGGCGGCAGGGCGAGAGAGTATGAAAAGGCATTTGCGCTATGGGGGCGAGTAACAGACCTGAAGACGAACGGCCAAATCTTTTTGACGTGAGCGGAGAAACTGCTGACGCGACACCTGATTCCGGTGTTGCAGAAGATGAACTTGATGCGTTTGAAGTTGCTGGAACCATTAAATGGTTTGATGTGGCCAAGGGGTTCGGGTTTATCGTTCCTGATGATGGGGGCGCGGATGTATTGCTGCATGTCACCTGCCTGCGACGTGACGGTTATCAAACCGCCTATGAGGGCGCGCGCATTGTTTGCGAGGCCCTGCACCGGCCCGGCGGACTTCAGGCGTTTCGTATTCTTTCCATGGACGAAAGCTCAGCCCGTCATCCTTCCCAGATGGGGGAGCCTCGCACCCATGTAACGGTCGAGCCATCCTCGGCCATGGTGAAGTTGCAGGTAAAATGGTTCAATCGTGTGCGTGGCTTTGGGTTTTTGTCCGCCGGACCGGGGGAACCTGATATTTTCATCCATATGGAAACCCTGCGCCGCTTTGGCTTTGCCGAGTTGCGCCCCGGCCAAAATGTTCTGGTGCGCTATGGCGAGGGACCAAAAGGCCTGATGGTTGCTGAAATCCGTCCCGAGGACTGGGGCGATGCGCCTGCGTCTCACTAAAGCGCCCCTGATTTTGAAGATGTCACCGATTATGAAAGCGGTGCAGAACTTTCTCAAAAGCCTGACGGTTTTAGCGGCTTTGTTCGGGCTTGCGGCCTGTTCCTCTCAGGATAAGCTTGTGGTGCACACCGCATCCGGTGAAGTCAGTTTCATTGTGGATATTGCCGATAACGACGAAACCCGTGCCAAAGGCCTGATGTTTGTGCAATCGCTCGCCGATGACAGGGGAATGTTGTTTGACTTTAAGGAAACCCGCATTGTTTCCTTCTGGATGCGCAATACATTTATTCCCCTGGATATGATATTTATCGCCGAAGGCGGGGAGATTAAATATATCCATG
>WFOP01000271.1 GCA_015487985.1 Hyphomicrobiales bacterium | reverse complement strand
ATTTGTAATAGGGCAATACCCTATCGGCAGTGTCCTTCAGGCTTTCCCCCCCCGGTGGGGGCACATCATAGGAACGCCGCCAGATATGAACCTGTTCCTCCCCCCATTTGGCCCGCGCATCATCCTTGTTCAGGCCCGCCAGATCCCCGTAATTTCTTTCGTTCAGTGCCTGATTGCGCACAATGGTCATGTTTTCAATGCCCATTTCTTCAAGTATGATGTCCAGCGTGTGTTGCGCGCGCACAAGGGCTGAAGTGAAGCAAAGATCAATTTCAAAACCCTGCTTTTTCAAGCCAATGCCCGCCGCCTTGGCTTCTTCTTTGCCCTTGGCAGTCAGGTCCGGGTTACGCCAGCCTGTAAACAGGTTTTTCAGGTTCCATTCGCTTTGCCCGTGACGGACAAGAATAAGTGTTCGTTTCATATTAGCCCCGGTATTTTTATGTTTTCAGTCCAAGCACATCACGCATTGAATAAAGGCCTGCTTTTTGATTCTGTCCCCACAATAGCGCTTTTATTGCACCATTGGCGAATAAAGATCGATCCTGTGCACTATGGGAAATTTCGATCCGCTCCCCCGGCCCGGCAAATATTACTTTATGATCCCCCACCACGCTGCCCCCGCGCAGGGTGGCAAAACCAAGCGTGCCTTTTTTGCGCGGGCCGGTGATGCCCTCGCGTGATTTCACCGCATTTTCCTGCAAGTCGATTTTGCGCCCTTTTGCCGCCGCTTCCCCCAGCATCAATGCGGTGCCCGAGGGGGCATCCACCTTTTGATTGTGGTGCATTTCAACAATTTCAATATCAAATTCTTCCCCCAGCGCGGCTGCGGCCTGTTTAACCAGTTCGCCAAGCAGGTTGATGCCCAAAGACATATTGCCTGATTTGATGATGGTGGCTCCTTCGTCTGCAGCTCTCTTAAAGGCCGCCTCGTCCTCAGGCGTACATCCGGTGGTGCCGATCACATGAACAAGCTGACGTTTTGCCGCTTCACCGGCCAGCAGCACACTGGCGGCGGGGGTGGTGAAATCCACAATCGCGTCCGCCCCCTCAAGAACGGCCCCCACATCTGATGATATAAGCACGCCAACAGGCCCAAGCCCGGCCAGAATGCCCCCATCCTGACCGACAGTGGGCGCATCGGCATGCTCAAGCGCCCCGTGCAGAACCAACCCCTCGGTTTGGGCAATGGCGCTGATCAGCGCTGCCCCCATTCGCCCGCCGGCGCCGGTTACAACAGTTTTTAAGTCAGACATGTTCAATGCTCCGCTTCACTCAAGAGCCTATAACAAACTAATCAGCAGAAAAAAACATCTCTGCGATTTTACAAAAAAAGGAACAATCAGTCCCCTTCAGGATCCAAATCTGCACTGTCCATCTCTGTTAAAATGTCTTTGGCAGCTTTAGCGGGGTCTTTTGCACCATAAATCGGGCGACCGATCACCAGGTGGGTCGCGCCAAATTCCAGTGCATCCTTTGGGGTTACCACACGTTTCTGATCTCCGACATCGGCCCCTTTTGGTCGAATACCGGGGGTCACAATATCCATGGTGCCCTCAGTCATGCGATCAACCAGCGCCGCTTCATGGGCCGAACATACAATGCCCCCCATGCCTAACTCTTTGGCCTGAAAACTGCGCACCCCAACAAGGCTTTCCACGTCCCGGTCATAGCCCGCTTCCATCAGATCATTTTCATCCATTGAGGTCATGACCGTCACCGCCAACAGGGTCAAATCGCTGCCCTTGGCGGCCAGAACCGCCCCCGCCATGGCCTGGGGATAGGCATGAATTGTCAACATGGATGCGCCGGTTTTGGCAATGGCTTCCACACCTTTGGCCACGGTATTGGAGATGTCGAGCAGTTTGAGGTCAAAAAATACCTTCTTTCCCGCGTCGATCAACTCGCGCCCCAGGGCCAGCCCTTCCCCGCCATAGACAAGCTGATAGCCGATTTTATAAAATGACACCGTATCCCCCAGCGTTTCAACCAGGTTTTCAGCCTCGGCGCGGGAGGAAAAATCCAAAGGAACAATCAAACGATCATCGGCGTCACTCATGGATTAAATCCCTTTCCAGTTTTCCATTTCTGTCCAGTCGCTTAACAGGTCCGGGCCGATAAGGTCAAAGGCAAAATACGCTCCGGCATCCGCCAAAAGGGCGCGGGTAAAAAACCCTCAAAATACCAGAACCCGCTATTGGAAAATTCCCCGTTATACCGGGACCTTGAAAATATCAGCTTCGGCGGATATTCAGCAATTGTTTCACCATGTTATCGGCCCGACGGCCAACCATATCTTCGCGAAAATCCCCGTTTGGGGCAAAGGCATTGAACGAGTTGCCAACCCCCAAAGTCAGCGGTACCACCAGTGCGCCGAGTTTGTTGAGAATTTCGCGCAGATGCCCAAGGCCGCCAACGCCCCCCATTTTCCCCGGTGAGGCCGCACCAATGCCAAAAGTGGCGTTTTTGTAGGGGCCGGTTTTCTGGCGGGAAATCCAGTCGATCGTATTCTTCAGCAAAGGCGATACCGAGCCGTTATATTCCGGGGAGGCAATAAAAATAATATCTGCCTCTGCAAACATTTTCGCCAGCTCTACGGCTGCATCGGGTTCCCCGTTTGCCGCTTCGCTGTCTTCATTGAACAGCTCAAGGGGAAAGTTCAAAAGGTCAATATTTGTGACATCAACCCCTTCTTCCATAAGCTTTTCGCCAATCGCTTTGGCCAATCGTGAATTGGATGAAGCTGCACGAACAGACCCCGAAAGAGTAAGTGCCTTGAGCATTTTAATGGCCCATTCTCTCAAACAGGCCTTTGAGTTTGGTGAAAAACCCTGAGGAACTGGGGGAATTGTCGTGGGTGGTGATTTCGTCGAGTTGTTCGAGCAGTTCACGCTGTTTTTTGGTCAGATTTTGCGGGGTTTCCACATCCATTTGCACATAAAGATCCCCCACCTGCGAGGAGCGCAAAACCGGCATGCCCTTGCCCTTGAGGCGCACCCGTTGTCCCGGCTGGGTGCCGGCGGGCACTTTTACCCGCGCCCGTGAACCATCAAGGGTGGGGACTTCAAAATCCCCCCCCAGCGCCGCAGTGGTCATGGCGATGGGCACCCGCGCATAAAGGTCAGCCCCGTCGCGCTGAAACAGATCATGGGGGGCAATGGAAACAAATATATAAAGGTCCCCCGGCGGTCCCCCGCGCAGGCCCGCTTCCCCTTCCCCTGAAAGTCTGATCCGGGTGCCATCTTCAATACCTTCAGGAATATCCACCGATAGATTTCTGTTTTCCCGTTTGCGTCCCTGTCCCGAACAGTCGGTACAGGGCTGGTCCATGGTTTCCCCGCGCCCCTGACAGGTGGGGCAGGTGCGTTCGATGGAGAAAAATCCCTGTGAAGTGCGCACCTTACCATGTCCGTGACAGGTGGAACAGGTGGACATGCCGGTGCCCGGTTTGGCCCCGTCTCCATCACAGGTGTCGCATTGTGCCATGGTGGGCACATCGACTTCCACTGTTTGCCCGGCAAAGGCATCCTCAAGGGAGACTTCAAGATTATAGCGCAAGTCAGCGCCCCGGAAATTGGCCGCTCGGCCCCGGCGCTGTCCGGCTCCCGCACCCCCCATAAAGTCCCCGAACAGGTCTTCAAACATGTCCGACATGGAGGAGGAAAAGTCAGGGCCAAATCCGCCCCCCGGTCCCTGTGCACCCCCCTGTTTGAATGCGGCATGACCAAACCGGTCATAGGCCGCCCGTTTTTGGGGGTCTTTGAGGGCTTCGTAGGCTGCGTTCACTTCCTTGAATTTCTGTTCTGCCGTTTCATCACCCTGATTGCGATCCGGGTGATATTTCATAGCCATTTTGCGATAGGCAACTTTGAGCGTTGCTGCATCCGCGTCCCTTGAAACGCCTAGCAATTCATAAAAGTCGATTTGGCTCATGGTTATAACTTAGCTTTTTGCGTCAAAAACGCGTTGTACTGTGAATTTGGAAAAAACGGAAAAAATATAAAAACGGGGCCCACCCGGGACCCCGTTTATTATCCGTTCAGGTTAAGAGGATTTTTTTTCATCCTCATCGCCCACTTCTTCAAAGTCCACATCAACCACATCATCATCCTCAGGTTCTTCCGAGGCATCGGCTGCGGCTTCCGCTTCTTCCTGGCTGGCCTTGTACATGGCTTCCCCGAGTTTGAGAGCGGCCTGGGACAGGGCGTTGGTTTTTTCCACAATGTCTTCCACATCGTCCCCCTCAAGGGCGGCTTTCAGTTCAACAATTGCGTTGTCAATGGCGCTGCCATCTTCGTCCGCAACCTTGTCGCCATACTCATCCAGGGATTTTTGTGTCGAGTGAATGAGGGATTCCGCACTGTTGCGGGCTTCCACACTTTCGCGACGTTTTTTATCCGCTTCCGCATTGGCTTCGGCATCGGCAACCATGCGTTCGATGTCTTCATCGGACAGTCCGCCAGAGGCCTGAATGCGAATCTGCTGTTCCTTGCCGGTGCCCAAATCCTTTGCCGAAACGTTCACGATACCATTGGCATCAATATCAAACGTCACTTCAATTTGTGGAACACCGCGCGGGGAGGGCGGAATATCCGTCAGATCAAACCGGCCAAGGCTCTTGTTGTCTGCCGTCATTTCGCGTTCACCCTGTGCCACATTGATGGTCACAGCGGACTGATTGTCTTCTGCCGTTGAAAAAATCTGGGATTTTTTGGTCGGAATGGTCGTATTGCGATCAATCAGCCGGGTAAACACACCGCCCAGGGTTTCAATACCAAGGGACAACGGGGTGACGTCGAGCAACAGAACGTCCTTGACGTCCCCTTGCAAAACACCGGCCTGAATGGCGGCACCCATGGCCACAACCTCGTCCGGGTTCACACCCTTGTGGGGTTCCTTGCCAAAGAATTCCTGAACAACTTCCTGAATGCGCGGCATGCGGGTCATACCGCCCACCAGCACAACTTCATCAACCTGGCCGGCACCCAGACCCGCATCCTTCATGGCAGCCTTGAGGGGCTTGATGGTGCGTTTGACCAGATCATCAACCAACTGTTCAAATTTGGCGCGGGTAAGTTTGAGCTGAAGATGTTTTGGTCCCGAAGCATCAGCGGTGATAAAAGGCAGGTTTACTTCGGTTTGAGTTGAGGAAGACAATTCAATTTTTGCCTTTTCCGCAGCTTCCTTGAGCCGTTGCAGGGCCATTTTATCCCCGCGCAGATCAATACCCTGATCCTTTTTGAATTCGTCCGCCAGATAGTCCACCAGACGCATATCGAAATCCTCACCCCCAAGGAACGTATCCCCGTTGGTGGATTTCACTTCAAATACGCCATCACCGATTTCAAGGATGGAAATATCAAATGTCCCACCCCCCAGATCGTAAACCGCAATGGTGCCTGAATTGTTTTTATCAAGACCATAGGCCAATGCTGCAGCGGTTGGCTCGTTGATGATGCGTAATACTTCAAGCCCGGCGATTTTACCCGCATCTTTTGTGGCCTGACGTTGAGAATCATTAAAATAGGCTGGAACCGTGATAACGGCCTGGGTCACATCTTCCCCCAGATACCCCTCAGCGGTTTCTTTCATTTTTGTCAAAACCATGGCTGAAACTTCGGCCGGGGACATGCCCTTGCCATCCACTTCAACCCAGGCGTCGCCATTATCACCTTTGATGATTTTGAACGGCACCAGTTTTTTGTCTTTTGTTACCAACGGGTCATTGAAACGACGCCCGATCAGGCGTTTGAATGCATAAAGCGTGCCCTCGGGGTTGGTGACCGCCTGACGTTTGGCCGGCTGGCCCACCAGGCGTTCGCCTTCCTGTGTAAACGCCACCATTGAAGGGGTGGTGCGTGCACCTTCAGCATTTTCAACAACTTTTGGGTTTTTTCCATCCATCACAGCGACGCAGGAGTTGGTCGTGCCCAGATCAATACCGATTACTTTTCCCATAATTTATACCTCTGTTTTAGCAGGCCTCATTTGGAACCCTTTTACAGCAGTTCCAACAGGGGGAAAGCTCCCCCCAAGACCCCTATTGGGATTGAAGTTTTGCGCCCATTCTTTGGGCATCGCGGCGTATATAAGGAGGCTTTTATGTTCCTTCAAGCGCTTTGAGGGATAATTATGTCTGTGAGGGTAAAAATATGTCTTTCATCCGCTTTTATCACCTGAAACACCCCCCCACTGACACCGGAGAGATGTTTGGTTTGCATCCCGCACCGTTCGAGTCTAACAGATAAATATTCTTTCCCGGACTTAAAAAGTAACAAATGTGATTGGATTAAAAAAGACATTATGGCTGATTGCCGGGCTGCTTTGCCTGGGTCTTGGTCTGATCGGCGTGGTTTTGCCCATATTGCCCACCACCCCTTTTATGTTGCTGGCGGCATTTTTCTTTGCCAAAAGCTCCAGGCGTCTGCACAACTGGCTGGTGACCCATCCCCAGTTCGGCCCCTCCATCAGGAACTGGCATCAGTATGGGGCCATTTCCAAACGCGCCAAAACCGCCGCGATTTTGACCATGATTGTCGTTTTGCTTCTGGGCCTTTATTTCGGCCTTAAGCCAGTGGTTCTGATTATTCAGGCTGTCGTGATGGCGGGGTCCGCCACCTTCATCCTCACCCGGCCCTTGCCCCCGGTTTCACCCGTTGGCGCGCCTCTGGGCCTGCAATCGGATAAAGAGCAGGCAAAAGACTGACAAAGATAACGGCCCGAACTGATATCCTGAGACCATTTGACACCCGGCTGAATAGTCAGGGTTTCTCCAGATCAGACTTCCCGGTCCAGATGTTCGCCAATTTCGGGCATTTCTTCATCAAATTCATCTCCACCAAACTCGTCTGATTGAGAAGCATTGGGATCAATTTTTACCGAAGAAGGTTTGGCCGCCTCCGCCGCTTTTGGTCCTCCTTTGGAAACCCCCACCATTGCCGGACGCAAAACTCTTTCCCCGATTTCAAACCCCCCCTGAACAACCTGCACAACAATGCCGGCCGGAATGGATGGATCCGGGACCTCAAATACCGCCTGATGCTTATGGGGATTGAATTTTTCCCCCTCGGCCACAATCGGCTTGATGCCGTGTTTTTGCATCAGGCGCCGCATTTCGCGTTCGGTCATTTCAATTCCCTCAACAAGGGAATTTGTGGCGGGGTCCGCATTTTGTCGTGCTTCATCGGGAAAGGCATCCAGAGCCCGCACCAGATTATCCGTTGCCCCAAGCATATCGCGGGCAAAACCCGCAATGGCATAGGAACGTGCATCGCTTATTTCGCGC
>WFOP01000270.1 GCA_015487985.1 Hyphomicrobiales bacterium | reverse complement strand
CCTCCGCATCGGCAATTATCGGCGCAAAAAAGTCCAGATCGGTGGTTTCCACCCCGTCATGCTTTTCCATGGTCTGGATTTGGTCCGCCCGTTGCAATGCCTTGTTGATCC
Organism: Hyphomicrobiales bacterium; assembly: GCA_015487985.1. GTDB lineage: Bacteria > Pseudomonadota > Alphaproteobacteria > Rhizobiales > Devosiaceae > DROE01. Next base: position 2,884 of record WFOP01000270.1, on the reverse strand, counting down.
GCTTGACCACGCTTGGCACGCTATCCACCGGATAAAGACTTTGGTCGGGATACATATTACCCGAACTGTTGGCGTCCGCCGCCACCTGCCAGCCCGACAGATAAATGGCCTTTAACCCCGCCTTGATTTGCTGCACCGCCTGATTGCCGGTAAACGTGCCCAGGGTGGGGACAAAATCCTCGGAATGTAACAACTCCCAGAGACGGCGCGCGCCGTTTTCCGCCAATGTATACTCCATGGGCATGGAGCCGGACAGCCGCGCCACATCCTCTGGCGTGTAATTGCGTTGAATGGTTTTCCAGCGATCCGGTGCCCAGCCGGGTGCTGAAAATTCGGACTGCGATGAACTGGTGGCTTTTTTAAGCATAAGAATTCTCTTTTCATGTCTTTGAGATTGATTGAGGAACGGGGGCGGCGCGTGCACCGGGTACAAAACGCCAGATCGCCCCCTTCTACTGGTTTGAATTATCTGCGGACCCGTTCACCCAAACGGGTTTCTCAGGTCAGCTTTTTTCTGCCCTGTTCCCTGCCCCAGCCCGGCGGAATGTCGCCGCCACCATCGCCACACCGCCAAACAGGTTTTCCTGGCTCGGCTCCCGCGCTGCATTTTCCCCCGCATAAGAAAACTGATGGCGCGCCGCCTGCCCGGTAATACTATAGCCCTTGGCACCAAGGCCACGCGCACGAAACTGAGCCATGACCGCCCCCAGAGAAGGGGCAATAATTGTGACATATTCGTCTGTCCGAGCTGATGAAATCTGATTGATATGCTGTGTCATGTTTCCCTCCTTGGGTTATTATTGTGGTCTGCCTTGTAAATATTTGACAAGAGGGTAAGAAACGCAACATAATTCAACAAACCCATATGTAACCTTGTAAAAATTGGAAAATTTTTCCAATCAGATTTGTAAATTTTTGTAAAGAAATGGCTATGACCAGTGAATCCCAACCAAGAATTGGCGGCAAGATCCGCCGCCTGCGCCGTCAGCGAAGCATTTCTCAGGGTGCGCTGGCCACCGCCATTGGCATTTCCCCCAGCTACCTCAATCTTATCGAGCACAACCGGCGCAAAATCACCGTTGAACTGTTGCTCAAGCTTTCCGGCTATTTTGGCATCGAGGCGGGAGAGCTGGCCCAAAGCGACGACGGGCAGTTGGTGGGCGACCTGATGGAGGTCTTTGGCGACGACATTTTTGCCGACAGCGACATTACAAATCAGGACATTCGCGATCTGGCCACCAATAACCCCGTGGCAGCCCGAGCCACCCTGCACCTGTTCGACAAATTTCGTGCCCAGCAACAGGCCAACGCAAGTACGCCCGCCAGCACTTCAAAATCCACTGATTTGGGTCAGCCCTCCTCAACCCACCATCAGGCAACGGATGCAATATCTGACTTCATTCAGGAAAATGCCAATCATTTCCCCACCCTTGAGGCCGCAGCACAGAGGGTACGTCATGATATCGACAGCGCTTCAGATAATTTTGAAACCGGTCTGCGCACCTATTTGCGCAATGTTTTCGGACTGGAATGGCGCACAGCCTCTTTACCCCCCGGCATTGCGCGCCGCCTTTCCCCCGATGCCCGCATACTCGAAATCTCCAATATTCTGCCCGCAGAGACCGCAATTTTTACCACCTGCCACCACACCGGCACCCTCACTGCCAGCACGCAAATCAACGAAATTATCGCGCAAAGCACCCTACCGCAAAATGACGCGCCGGCACTGGCGCGCAACGTGCTGGCCTCCTATTTCGCCTCTGCCCTGATTATGCCCTATGCCCCCTTTCTCAAGGCCTGCAAAGAATTTCGCTATGATGTGGAACGGGTGGCGCGCCAGTTTGGCACCAGTTTCGAACAGGTTTGCCACCGCATGACCTCCCTGCAAAGCCCAAAGGCCAGCGGCGTGCCCCTGCATCTCATCCGCACCGATATTGCGGGGAACATTTCCAAGAGATTTTCTCTTTCGGGCATCCACATTCCGCGCCATTCAGGGGCCTGCCCGCGCTGGAATGTCTATTCGGCCTTTTTGCAGCCAGGCCGGATAAATGTGCAGCTTTCCCAAATGCCCGACGGGGAAATCTATTTCTGCATCGCCCGTTCGTTTGAAAAAGGCGGCTATCGCCATAACGCCCAGCGCCGCCATTTTTCCGTTGGCCTTGGCTGCCATATTTCTCAGGCCAGCCAGTTGATTTATGCCGATGGGGTTGATCTTGGTGACACCGCCCAAATCGTGCCCATTGGCGTTGGCTGCCGCATCTGCCCGCGCATGGCCTGCGAGCAACGTGCCCATCCCCCGGCAAACCACCGCTTCAAAATTGACGAAACCGAACGTGCCGAAAGCCTTTATGGACGGATATAAGGCATCCGGGCAAAACCCATCTACAAAAACAGTTGACACAAAACCTCAGTGTGCTAGTGAACCAGCACACTATAGATATTGTGACGATGGATTGAAGCACTGACAATCCAAATCCGCGCTGGCATTTGTCGGCGCCTGTTCTTCAAAATAATTCAGCCTCTCATATTTAGGGACAAATAAATGACATCAGATAAAAAAATCGCCGTATGGACTGGTATTTTCTTCATTCTGGCAACCGCCATGGGCGTGGCCAGCGCCATCCTGCTGGGACCTCTGCTTGGCGGTCCTGACTATTTGCTCACCATGTCTGAAAACTCCGGCACCGCAATGCTTTCAACATTTTTGAACCTGATTATGGCCGGTGCTGTCATTGCAATTGCGATAGTTATCTACCCGATCATAAATCGAACCAGTAAGACACTGGCGGCGGGCTATCTTGCCGCCCGGACCAGTGAAGGCATTTTATTGGCCATTGCCGGCGTTGCCTGGCTTGGGCTTGCCTCCCTGGGCGCCGAGTTTATT
>WFOP01000269.1 GCA_015487985.1 Hyphomicrobiales bacterium | reverse complement strand
TGCCCTTAAGCAACTGGTTTCTTCCCTTGGCTCAGGCCATATGGATTGCCGCCCCGCCATGTCCGCCATTGACCCGGGTTCAGATCGCGCCGCCTACATATTTAATCCCACGATTGCGGGGATTGAACAGGCGGACGCCGTTTTGATCATTGGGGCAAACCCGCGCAAGGAAGCATCCCTGCTCAATGCGCGTATTCGCAAAAGCTGGCGTGCAAATGGCATGCCCATCGGGGTAATTGGCGACAAGACTGACCTTTCCTATGATTACGATTATCTGGGGGATGATTTCGCGGCTTTGCAAAGTCTGGCGGAGGGTAATTCGACATTTGCCCGCAAGCTGAAAAAAGCAAAACGTCCGATTATTCTGGTGGGTGAAGGAGCATTGTCTCAGGAAAAAGCCGGGAAACAGGCCGGGCGTGACGTGATGGCGCTTGCAGCAAAGATTGCGCAGGATTGTGGCGCCTTAAGTGATGAATGGAACGGCTTTGGCGTGCTCCACAATGCCGCCGCCCGCGTTGGTGGTCTGGATATCGGATTTGTGCCCCAGGAAAATGGCGTATGTTCTGCCGATCAGATCGGCCTGTGCGCAAAAGGGGACATTGAAGTCATGTTCCTGCTGGGGGCTGACGAGCTGGATATGGGGGCTTTGGGCGATGCGTTTTGCGTTTATATCGGCACCCATGGGGATGCCGGCGCTCACCGGGCCGATGTGATTTTGCCCGCCGCTGCCTATACTGAAAAATCAGCGACCTATGTTAACACCGAAGGGCGGGTGCAACTCAGCACTCGCGCCGCATTCCCGCCGGGAGAAGCCAAGGAAGACTGGTCTATTATCAGGGCATTGTCGGCACATCTTAAACAAACACTTGCATTTGATTCACTTCAGGAATTGCGCGCCGCCTTGTATGAACAGCACCCGCACCTGGCAAAAATCGACGCCGTTGAAGCAGGTGACGTGGCCGCCCTTGGCAAACTCGCCAAACCGGTAAAGCGCGCGCCAAAAGTGGACTTTTCTTCACCCGTTGGTGACTTTTACCTCACAAACCCGATTTGCCGGGCCTCGGCTGTAATGGGCCAATGCGCACAACTGGCATCTACTGACAACCTAAAGGCGGCGGAGTAAACCGATGTTTGATTGGATATTGATGGCGCTGGACTATTTGCTGGGTATCCCCTTCCTTGGTTGGGGCGTGCATATCGGTTTTGTCTGGAAGGGGCTGTTGATGCTCGTTCTGCTGCTGGTAATCACAGCTTATGTGCTTTTGGCTGACCGTAAAATCTGGGCGGCGGTGCAGATGCGACGTGGCCCCAATGTTGTGGGCGCGTTTGGCCTGTTGCAGAGTTTTGCCGATCTGATGAAATTTGCTTTCAAGGAGCCGGTGATCCCGGCGGGGGCCGACAAGGTGATTTTTCTGCTCGCGCCACTGGTGGCGGTGCTTTTGTCCCTTGTTGCATGGGTGGTAATTCCGGTTGATGAGGGCTGGGCGCTGGCCGATATTAATGTGGGCGTGCTGTATATCTTTGCCATTTCCTCCCTTGGGGTCTATGGCGTCATCATGGGGGGCTGGGCCTCCAATTCGAAATATCCGTTCCTTGGCGCGCTGCGTTCGGCGGCGCAGATGGTTTCATACGAGGTATCCATCGGCTTTGTGATCGTGACCGTTCTTTTGTGTGTCGGCTCCCTTAATCTGACCGACATCGTGATTGCGCAAAAGGAAATGGGGCTGGCCCATATGCTGGGTGTGCCGTGGATGAACTTTTTGAACTGGTTCTGGATCCCGCTGTTTCCAATGTTTGTGATTTTCTTCATCTCGGCCCTGGCCGAAACAAACCGCCCCCCGTTTGATCTGCCTGAGGCGGAAAGTGAACTGGTTGCCGGTTTCATGGTGGAGTATGGCTCTACCCCTTATATGATGTTCATGCTGGCGGAATATATGGCCATCATGCTGATGTGCTCAATGACCGTAATCCTGTTCATGGGTGGCTGGGCCGCGCCGCTTGAAATTGCCCCCTTCACATGGTTGCCCGGTGTGGTTTGGTTTACCCTTAAGGCCTTTGCGGTATTCTTCATGTTCGCGATGGTAAAAGCCTTTGTGCCCCGCTATCGCTATGATCAATTGATGCGTTTGGGTTGGAAAGTGTTTTTGCCCATTTCCATCTTCATGATTATTGTGGTTGCCTTTGTTTTGCAGCTCACCGGCTGGGGCTGGCACGGGGGGGGCGCATAATGAATGTTCTCTGGCTTGCATTTATTGGTGTCGGGTTTGGTGTTGTGTTGTCAATGGCGCTCAACCTGCTGACGGCGGAAAGAATTTTAAGAAAAATTTCAGATGAAGAGGAACGGGCGGAGGAATCTCAAAAGCCCCGGATTGTCAAAAAGTTCCACAGGGCGAAGTTTTTTCTCAGCTATGTTCAGCCTTTGCTGATTATTGTTCTTTCTGCGTTCGCCGCAACACGTTTGTTTGGAGCTGAATGATGAAACGAACCCTTCAATTCCTCAACTCGTTGCTGCTCAAAGAGTTCGTTGGCGCGTTCTTTTTGTCCATGCGTTACTTTTTTGTCCCCATGGCAACCATCAACTATCCGTTTGAAAAAGGTCCGGTTTCCCCGCGTTTTCGGGGTGAACATGCCCTGCGGCGTTATCCCAATGGCGAAGAACGCTGCATCGCATGCAAACTGTGCGAGGCCATTTGCCCGGCACAGGCCATCACCATTGAAGCAGGCCCGCGCAAAAACGACGGCACACGGCGCACGGTTCGCTATGACATTGATATGGTCAAGTGCATCTATTGCGGCTTTTGTCAGGAAGCGTGCCCGGTGGATGCCATTGTCGAGGGACCGAATTTTGAATTTGCAACAGAAACCCGCGAAGAGCTTTATTTCGATAAAGAAAAACTCTTGGCCAACGGTGATCGCTGGGAGCGTGAAATTGCGCGCAACATCTCAACCGATGCACCTTATCGCTAGGAGATAAAGATATGACATTGCCAATATTTTTCTTCTACATTTTTGCCGGCATCACCATCGCTTCTGCGCTCATGGTGATTTCCTCGCGCAACCCGGTCCATTCAGTTTTGTTTCTTATTTTGGCCTTCATCAATGCCGCCGGTATTTTTATGCTGGCCGGCGCCGAGTTCCTCGCCATGATCCTGATCGTGGTCTATGTGGGCGCGGTTGCCGTATTGTTCCTGTTCGTGGTGATGATGCTGGATGTGGATTTCGCGGAGCTTAAAAAGGGCGCGCTGCAATATATGCCCGTCGGTATTATCG
>WFOP01000268.1 GCA_015487985.1 Hyphomicrobiales bacterium | reverse complement strand
GATGATGCTGGATGTGGATTTCGCGGAGCTTAAAAAGGGCGCGCTGCAATATATGCCCGTCGGTATTATCGTGGGGGGCATTTTGTTGCTTGAATTGCTCATGGTTGCCGGGTCCACTTTTGTCACGCCCGAACTGGCGGCAGGCAGCGTCATGCCGATCGGGGCGGGGATTTCAAATACGCAGGCCCTGGGTGAAGTTCTTTATACCCGCTATGTTTTCCTGTTCCAGGGAGCCGGGCTGGTGTTGCTGGTCGCCATGATCGGCGCCATCGTGCTGACCCTGCGCCACAAAACAAATATCAAACGTCAGGATGTCGCCGCTCAGGTGGCCCGCACTCCTGAAACAGCCATTGAAGTTGTCAAAGTGCCTAGCGGCAAAGGACTGGGAGAAAAATCATGATGGTACCGGCAGTCGGCCTCGCCCATTTTCTGACCCTTGGTGCGATTCTGTTCACCCTTGGCGTGTTTGGCATTTTCATGAATCGCAAGAACGTCATTATCATCCTCATGTCCATCGAGCTTATTTTGCTGGCCGTCAATATCAACTTTGTCGGGTTCAGCGCCCACTTGAACGATCTCGCCGGGCAGGTATTTGCATTGATAATTCTTACTGTCGCCGCAGCCGAGGCCGCTATTGGTCTGGCTATCCTTGTAATTTTCTTCCGTAACCGCGGTTCCATCGCGGTGGATGATGTCAACATGATGAAGGGCTGACGCCAATGATCCAGGCGATTGTCTTTTTCCCTCTTATTGGCGCGCTGATTGCCGGCCTGTTTGGCTCTCGTATCGGCCATCGCGCTTCTGAATACCTGACATCCGGCCTGCTGGTGGCGGCGGCTTTATTGTCATGGGTTGTATTCTTCCAGTTTGGATTTGGCGGTGATGCTGCCCAACCCGCCCAGGCCGCCACAGAAGGGCACGGGGAAGCCTCCGTGTTTGCCAATGTCATGAAGGTTGAGCTTTTCCGCTGGATTGTGGTTGGCGAACTGGATCTGCGCTGGGTGCTAAGAGTGGATACACTCACCGCCATCATGCTTGTTGTGGTGACCAGCGTTTCCTCCCTCGTGCACATCTATTCCATTGGGTATATGGCCCAAGATCCTTCCCGCTCGCGCTTCTTTGCCTACCTGTCCCTGTTCACCTTCGCCATGCTGATGCTGGTGACGGCCGATAATTTCCTGCAAATGTTCTTTGGCTGGGAAGGGGTGGGGCTGGCCTCTTATCTTTTGATCGGGTTCTGGTACAAAAAACCCTCCGCCAATGCCGCTGCGATGAAAGCGTTCATCGTCAACCGGGTCGGTGACTTTGGTTTTGCCCTGGGAATTTTTGCCGCATTCGTCGTGCTGGGCCATCTGGATTTTGATTCAGCTTTTGGCGCAGTCGATGCGGCAAAGGAAACCTCCATCCAGTTCCTTTGGGCTGAATGGGATGCCCTGACCATCATCACGCTGTTATTATTCATGGGCGCCATGGGCAAATCCGCTCAGTTCCTGCTGCACACCTGGCTGCCCGACGCCATGGAAGGCCCCACGCCAGTGTCCGCGCTTATTCACGCCGCAACCATGGTGACGGCTGGCGTATTTATGGTGGCGCGGCTCTCCCCCATGTTTGAAGCGGCCCCTGTTACAATGACGGTTGTGCTTTATGTTGGTGCAATCACGGCCTTTTTCGCCGCCACCATCGGTCTGGTGCAAAACGATATCAAACGGGTAATCGCATACTCAACCATGTCCCAACTGGGCTATATGTTTGTGGCGCTTGGCGCCAGTGCCTATACCGCCGGGATTTTCCACCTGTTCACCCACGCATTTTTCAAAGCATTGCTGTTTCTTGGGGCAGGTGCGGTTATTCACGCCATGCACCATGAGCAGGATATGCGCAAAATGGGTGGAATCGCCAAAACCATTCCTAAAACCTATTGGATGATGATTATCGGCACGCTGGCGCTGACCGGTGTTGGCATTCCCGGAACCTCCTTTGGCTTTGCCGGTTTCTTTTCCAAGGATTCCATTATTGAAGCGGCCTATGCCGTCGGGGGGACTAACGGACAATTTGCCTTCTGGTCTCTGGTTGTTGCAGCGCTGTTCACCTCGTTTTATTCATGGCGTCTGATTCATTTGACTTTCCATGGCAAGCCACGCGCTTCTCAGGAAACCATGTCCCACGCCCATGAGGCCCCCAATGTGATGATGGTTCCCCTATACTTTTTGGCGGTGGGCGCCGTTCTTTCAGGCGTGGCCTTTTATGCGGTATTCTTTGGTGATGTGAACCTGATTGACCAGTTCTTTGCCGGCTCGGTTGTGGTGGATCACGGCATTATTGAAGATGCCCACTATGTGCCCACATGGGTAAAGTGGTCGGCAACAATTGCCATGCTTTTGGGTTTTGTCATTGCCTGGTACATGTATATCCGCCGTCCTGATGCCCCCGAACGTCTGGCAACTCAGCATGCCTACCTTTATCGGTTCCTGCTCAACAAGTGGTACTTTGATGAACTGTATGACAGGATTTTTGTTAAACCGGCCCTATGGATTGGCTCTAGACTTTGGCGTGATGTTGATGATCGCCTGATTGATCAGACCATCGTTGAAGGTCTGGGCAACAGAGTAAAAGACATCACCGCCCGGGTGGTAAAACTGCAATCGGGCTTTCTCTATCATTATGCGTTCGCGATGCTCATCGGCATTGCCGCACTTCTAACTTGGGCCATTGCGGCAGGGGGCGTCTTCGGATGATTATTTCCTCAAACATCCTGACAATTCTAACGTTTTTGCCGCTGGTTGGCGCATTTTTTGTGCTGATTGTGCCGGGGGACGATAAGGTTGCGATTAACAATATTCGCCGCATTGCCTTTATCACCACCATTCTGACCTTTGGTTTTTCGCTGATAATGTGGTCGATGTTTGACGCCACAAGTGCAGGTTTCCAGTTTGTGGTTGATTATAAGTGGATGGGAGATGTGATCGGCTATCGTATGGGCGTCGATGGAATTTCCATTCTGTTTATCGTTCTGACCGCGTTTTTGATGCCGCTGATTATCCTGTCGGCATGGGGGTCGGTAAAACACCGCGTGCGTGAATATATGGTGGCGTTTCTGATTTTGGAAACCCTGATGATCGGGGTGTTTTCAACTCTTGATCTGGCCATGTTCTATGTCTTCTTCGAGGGGGGTCTTATCCCCATGTTCCTGATTATCGGGGTGTGGGGCGGCAAACGGCGCGTGCAGGCCAGCTACAAATTCTTCTTCTATACCTTTGTCGGCTCGGTGTTGATGCTTTTGGCTATCATGGCCATGTACTGGTATGCGGGCACCACCGACATTCGCCAGTTGCTGAAAACTGATTTCCCTGAAGAAATGCAGTTCTGGTTGTGGATCGCCTTCTTTGCATCCTTTGCCGTGAAATTGCCCATGTGGCCGTTCCATCGCTGGTTGCCCGAGGCCCACGTTGAAGCCCCCACCGGCGGCTCGGTCATCCTGGCAGCGGTGCTGCTTAAAATGGGTGGCTATGGTTTCCTGCGGTTCTCACTGCCTATGTTCCCCGATGCTTCGCTTTATTTCACCGACTTTGTTTTTGTGCTTTCCGTTGCCGCCATTATCGTCACATCACTGATTGCGCTGGTGCAGGAAGATATCAAAAAACTGATTGCCTATTCCTCCGTTGCGCATATGGGTTTTGTAACCATCGGCATTTTTTCAGCCAACATTTATGGCGTGCAGGGTGCAATTTTCCAGATGATCAGTCACGGCATTGTTTCCGCTGCCCTGTTTTTGGCCGTTGGCGTTGTTTATGACCGCATGCACACAAGAGATATTTCAGCCTATGGCGGGCTTGTGGAACGCATGCCGCGCTATGCCGTTGTCTTTATGATTTTCACCATGGCCAATGTGGGCCTGCCGGGCACGTCTGGCTTTGTTGGCGAATTTTTGATTTTGCTCGGTATTTTCCAGATAAACACCTGGTTTGCATTTGCCGCCCTGTCTGGGGTTATCCTTTCAGCCGCCTATGCGCTTTGGCTTTATCGCCGGATCATTTTTGGTGCCCTCAACAAGGAGGCGCTGAAATCTATTCTGGATATGGATCGGCGTGAAATGGCAATTATGCTGCCCCTGATCGCATTGACACTCCTGTTCGGGTTTTATCCGGCACCAATTCTTGACGCCACAAATGCCTCCGTGGTGGCCCTTGTTACACAATATCAAAGCACAATCGGCGCCTTGCCGCTCGATGCTTTAGCTCAGTAGGAGAAGAACATGAATTCCGATTTGAGCAGTTTCGCTTCTCTGGCCCCCGCCTATCCCGAATTGATTTTGGCTGTAGCGGCGCTTGCCTTGCTCATGGCTGGCGTGTTCCTGAAAAATTCCAGCTCCAAACTGGCGGGTGTGAGCATCGGCATGTTGATGGCGCTGACCGTGCTGGTGATATTCCAGCCCGCCACCGGTGTGCTTTTTAATGGCGGTTTTATTCAGGATGACTTTGCCCGCTATATGAAAGCCCTGATCTTGGCCGGTTCGGCAATGGTGATGGTGCTTTCCGTTTCAAGCGCCCGGGAAAACGGTCTGGCAAAATTTGAATACTCAGCCCTGATTGTTCTGGCCACACTCGGCATGCTCATCATGGTTTCAGCCAATGATCTGATGGTGCTTTATATTGGCCTAGAGCTTCAATCTCTGTCCCTTTATATTCTTGCCGCCATGAAACGCGACAGCGCCAAGGCCACCGAATCCGGTTTGAAATATTTTGTGCTTGGCGCGCTGTCTTCGGGCATGTTGCTTTATGGTGCATCCCTGATTTATGGCTTTACCGGCCAAACGCAGCTGGACAGGATTGCCGAGGTTATATTGCTCAGCGACCGCTCAATTGGCGTGCTTTTTGGTCTGGCATTTTTACTGGCAGGCGTGGCGTTCAAAATCTCCGCCGCCCCGTTTCACATGTGGACCCCGGACGTTTATGAAGGTGCGCCAACCCCGGTTACAGCTTTCTTTGCCTCTGCACCAAAAGTGGCGGCAATGGCCCTGTTGATCCGCCTTGTCACCGACAGCTTTGAGCCGCTGGCCAGAGACTGGCAACAAATTGTGTTTTTCCTTTCTGTTGCTTCAATGGTTCTGGCCGCTTTTGCCGGAATTGGGCAGAAGAATATCAAACGCTTGATCGCTTATTCCTCCATCGGACATATGGGTTTTGCGCTGGTGGGCCTGTCGGCGGGCAACCTTGTGGGGGTTCAGGGTGTTGCCATCTATATGGCCATTTATCTCACTACAAATCTTGGCCTGTTTGCCTGCATTCTTGCCCTGAAAAACAGTGCCGGATATGTAGAGAATATTTCTGATCTTGCCGGTTTGGCAAAAACCCGCCCCTTTGTCGCCGCCAGCATGGCTGTGATGATGTTTTCGTTGGTTGGCCTGCCGCCTCTGGCCGGTTTTTTCGCCAAGTGGCATGTGTTTCTGGCGGCAATTGAAGCACAATTATTTGTGCTTGCGGTGATCGGTGTATTTGCCAGCGCCGTGAGCGCCTTCTATTATCTGCGCATTGTTAAAACCATGTATTTCGATGAGCCGGAAAATGATTTTTCTCCGGTGCCGGGCGAATTGACTTTTGTGATGGCAATCGCAGGTTTTCTCATCGTCACCTATTATTTGACCGTGGGGCGGCCATTGGTTGATGCAGCCAATTTTGCGGCCCTCAGCCTGTTTTAGCAGTGGATGATTTTCAACTTAGCCCGTTAGCACAGTCTGCGGGACACACGCTTGAATATCACCAAAGGGTTGGTTCAACAAACCAACTCGCAGGCAATGTTGTGCGTGAAACTCAGGTTGGAAATTTTTGGGTTGTTGCCGGTGAGCAAACGGCGGGCCGGGGCCGTCGTGGACGAACCTGGCAGACAAAGCCGGGAAATCTTGCAGCTTCAATTGCGCTGACTTTACCCGGTGAAATCAATGCCATCCATTTGCTTGGATTTGTCGCCGCCATCGCGGTGGCGCGTACGATCAGTGATTTGTTGCCCGCCCAGACCGGACAAATATCCCTGAAATGGCCCAATGATGTGTTGCTGGGCAAAGCCAAACTGGCGGGGATTTTGCTGGAAGCAACGCCCCTGGCCAACAAAAAGCGCGCGGTTGTTGTTGGCATGGGGATAAATGTTTCAAATGCCCCCACCGATTTGCCCTATGAGGCGGCCTATATGCAGCAATATGACAAAAGCCTGACCCCAGCGCATGTATTCAACAAACTCACCAAAAATTGGGTGGAGGTTTTTTCCCTTTGGGACTACGACAGGGACCGACATGCAATTTTAGATTTGTGGCGGCAATTGGCTTCGGGATTCGGCGAACCTATTATCGTTCAACGAATAAATGACAGTGTAAGCGGCACCTTCAGTTCCATTGATGAAGAGGGACGTTTGACAATTATCTTGGCGAATGGCCAAAAAGAAATTATTACCGCAGGCGATGTTACATTTTAAGTGTGGCGCGCTTGCCTGATTTAACAAAAGATTGAGCTTTTGAATGAGCAATAATGAACTGGTATTTCTGCCCCTGGGGGGCGTAGGCGAAATTGGCATGAACATGGCTGCCTACGGTTTTGGCCCTGAAACCAGCCGCAAATGGTTGATTGTGGATTGTGGTGTCTCCTTTGGCGGCCCCGATCACCCCGGCATTGATCTGATAATGGCGGATCCCGCTTTTCTGGAAGAAGAGGAAAATGAGGTTGTCGGGCTGGTCCTGACTCACGCCCATGAAGACCATTATGGCGCTGTGCTGGACCTTTGGCCTGCTTTTGAAAAGCCTGTTTTTGCCACCCGGTTTGCTGCTGCCATGCTCAATGCCAAACGGGCAATGGAAGGCATTGTTGAGCGCCTTGATTTGACGGTTTTCAAACCCGGTGAGCCGTTTGATATCGGCCCGTTCAATATCGAGGCCATTAACGTGGCCCATTCGATTCCTGAATCCTGTTCGCTTCTGATTACAACGGATATCGGGCGCGTTATTCATACAGGGGATTGGAAACTGGAGGATAACCCGGTTTCAGGAGACCCCACCGACGCCAGAAGATTTCAGGAAATTGGCGCACAAGCCGGCCCGCTGGCCCTGATCTGTGATAGTACCAACGCCCTGAAAAGCGGGAAAAGCCCCACCGAGCGCGAAATTGCTGTGAACCTTGAACGCCTGATAGCAGAGGCTCCGCAGCGGGTTGTCGTGACCAGTTTTGCCTCAAATCTTGGTCGTATGGTCTCGGTGGCGCGTGCGGCGCAGAAAGCGGGGCGGCAAGTTGTGTTGTCCGGGCGCTCAATGCACAGAATTGCAACGATTGGCCGCGAGTTGGGTCTTTTGGATGGTATTGAACCGTTTCTGGACCATGATTCTTTTCGGCATCTGCCGCGCAAAAAAGTTGTGCTTTTGTGCACCGGTTCCCAGGGCGAGCCACGGGCCGCCATTGCCCGTATCTCCAACGATTCCCATCCCGCCATCTCTCTTGATCGAGGGGACAGAATGATATTCTCTTCCTGGGCCATTCCGGGTAATGAACGCGAAGTCAACGCGATCCAGAATCGATTGATTGACATGGGTGTGGAGGTCATCACCAACAAGGATGAGTTGGTGCATGTAACAGGGCACCCGCGTCGGGATGAATTGCGTGAACTTTATGATTGGGTGAAACCTGATGTGCTGGTGCCGGTTCACGGGGAGGCGGCCCATCTTGCCGCCCATGCCAGGTTGGCAAAGGAAGAGGGCATCAAGAACGTTCTTGAAATGCGCAATGGTGACATGGTGCGCCTGATGCCGGATCCCGCCCTGTCTCGCAGCGAGGTGCCCGCTGGTGAACTTTATCTTGATGCTGATATTTTGTGCACCCCCCAACAATCCGGGGTGAGGGAGCGCAAACGGCTGGCCTTTGCCGGAATAGCAATTGTATCCCTGTGCATTGGTTCTGATGGCAACCTGCGGGCGGGCCCGGAGATTCACATCGAAGGGCTACCCGATCTCAGTGAGGAAAATGAATCTGCACACGATGTGGTGGCGCAGGCGGTTCGCGGGGTTTTTGCCGGAATGACCAAAAGACTTCGGCGTAACCCCGAAGGCCTGAGCGAAGCATTGCGCCGCGCCGTACGCGGCGAACTCAATGCATGGTGGGGACGAAAACCCAACGTGAAAATTTTTCTTCATCAAATTTAGGTCAGCAAAATGCCCATTGGTTCAATAATAGCTGTTTATTTTGTCACCTGGTGGCTGTGTTTGTTTCTGGTTTTGCCCTTTGGTATCAGATCCCACGCCGAACAGGGGGAGGGTGTGGAACCCGGCAACGAGCCGGGCGCGCCATGGCGGGCAAATATCGGCAAAAAAATTCTCATCACAACCCTGTTGTCGCTGGTGGTGGTGGTCTTGCTGTTATGGGCCATGTCCAACCCGATATTGCAGGAATACTGGCGCTAAGGTGGGTTTGTGCGTTGGCCACAAACGATCTTTGCTCAGTCGAATTTATGACAAAAAAACAGGGCCAATGGCCCTGATAAAGTTTCGCGACAACTCGTTGTAATGCAAAATATCACATTTAGCGTTACAACGTTCCTCCCCAGACTAGTGTCAGCGTTCAACGATCAGTACAGCTTGAACCGCCATCCTGTCGCCTAGGTTATTATGCAAAAACTAGTAACAATAAGCGCAGCGGGTGTCACTTCAATTCTTTAAATTTCAAGGTTTTTCTTTTGGCCGCTTTGCGTGCCCATAAAACATGACCCCAAAAGCACGTTGATGATAAACCTGCGCGCACCTCGGCACGAGGTGGATTTTATTTACAACAGGGGGTTTGTTTTGCCTCGCGCCGGCGGGCTTGTTTTGCCTCGCGCCGGCGGGCTTGTTTTGCCTCGCGCCGGCGGGCTTGTATCATCGAAGCCCGGCGCATGCCGGTGACCTGAACACGATCCCAGGAAAGCATTGCCTTTTGGTCTTTTTTGATTAAACCCTCATTGCAACACAAGGAATCGGCAAATTAACCAAGCGCCTGCAAAAAAATACAAACGGTTTTTCGCTTTGCAAGCGCCAAAATCAAAGACCTGAAGCCTGCCATGTTTTGATTTGTTCAAAACATGCTAGGCTCTAACATGACAAAAATATCATCCCCGTGAGTCGGAGCCAACAGATCAATGCGTAAGTCCAACTATTTTCTGCCTGTGTTAAAAGAAGAGCCAAAAGAGGCGGAGATTGTATCCCACCGCCTGATGCTGCGCGCCGGCATGATCCGTCAGCAGGCCGCAGGACTGTATTCATGGTTGCCGCTGGGCTATAAAGTGATGCGCAAAATTCAAACCATCATTGAGCAGGAACAGGCGCGCGCCGGGGCCATTGAAATGTTGATGCCCACATTGCAACCTGCCGATCTGTGGCGCGAAAGCGGACGCTACGACGCCTATGGCAAGGAAATGCTCAGAATGAGCGACCGGCATGACCGGGATATGCTGTTTGGCCCCACCAACGAAGAAATGATCACGGATATTTTCCGCTCCTACGTTCGCTCCTACAAGGAATTGCCACTCAATTTATATCATATTCAGTGGAAATTCCGCGACGAAATCCGTCCCCGTTTTGGCACCATGCGCTCACGCGAATTTTTGATGAAAGACGGCTATTCCTTTGACGTGGATAAAGAACAGGCCGAGCGTTCCTATTATCGCATGTTTGTTGCCTATCTGCGTACCTATTACCGTATGGGATTGACCGCCATTCCAATGAAGGCGGAAACCGGCCCGATTGGCGGCGAACTTTCCCATGAATTTATTGTGCTGGCCGAAACCGGGGAAAGTGCCGTTTTTTGCCATCGCGATATTCTGGATAAAGCCATTCCGCCTCGCGACACCGATTTTATTGGCGATCTGACCCCCATCATTGATGACTGGACTTCGCTTTACGCCGCGACCGAAGATATGATCGACATGGATGAGTTTGAGCGCGATGTGCCTCAAGAAAAGCGCATCGCTGCCCGCGGTATTGAAGTGGGGCAGATTTTTTATTTTGGTACTAAATATTCAGAAATCATGAAGGCAACCGTGACCGGCCCCGACGGCAGGGATGTGCCGGTACATTCCGGTTCCTACGGCATCGGGCTTACCCGCCTTGTTCCCGCAATCATTGAAGCGTTCCACGACGAAGATGGCATTATCTGGCCGGTGAGCGTTGCCCCCTTTGAGGTCGTGTTGCTTAACCTGAAGGCGGCGGATGAAACATGCACCGGCATGTGCGACACACTTTATGCACAACTTCAGGCCGCCGGGCTGGATGTGCTTTATGATGACACTAAAGAGGGGGCAGGGGCCAAGTTTGCTACTGCTGACCTGATCGGCATTCCCTTTCAACTCATTATTGGGCCGCGCGGCGCAAAATCCGGGGAGGCCGAAATCAAGGATCGTAAAACCGGTGAGCGCCAGACCATGCCCATTCAAGATGCAGTGGCATTTCTGCAAAGCCGGATCGAACCAGCGCGGCGGACTGACATTTGACAAAAGCCGCTCCCCCGAAAAACAGCCGCTCCGCAAAAGGTACCGGCCCATTCTCCCGCTTTGAGTGGATGATTGCCGGCCGCTATCTGCGTTCAAAGCGCAAAGACACATTTATTTCCGTTATCGCCGGCCTTACTTTGACCGGGGTTGCGATTGGTGTTGCAACTCTGATTGTTGTGATGTCGGTAATGAATGGCTTTCGCGCCGAACTTTTAACCAAAATATTAGGACTGAATGGCCATTTCACCGGATTTCCCATCGAATCTGAATTTACTGATTACGACGAGCTAATGGTCAAAATCGAAGAAGTGGACGGCGTGGTCACAGCGATTGCGTTTGCTGAAGGACAGGCGCTTGCCACCGGCACCAACCAGTCCACCGGTGTGCGTGTGCGGGGCATGGACTTTGCCACTATCTCCAAATTGCCGGCGCTGGCTGAAGGGGAACATCTGGGCGGCTGGGACCAATGGGATGAGAGCAACGGACTGGCCATCGGGGTGCGTCTGGCGCAACAACTTGGCGTTTCCATTGGTGACAGCGTGACCCTGGTCAACCCGAATGGCTCAAAAACCCCCTTTGGTACCACGCCCCAAATCCGCGCCTATCCGGTGAATGTGATATTTAATCTGGGCATGGTCGAATTTGACAGCTTTTATGTCTATATGCCGCTGGAGCCGGCTCAAAAATATTTCAAGCTGTTTGAAGATGTCCTGCGCCCCGGGGTTGAGCCATTGCCGCTTGATGCAAGTGACGAAATGATTGACGCCGCCTATGAACGGGTATATCGCGCATCGGCCTTTGAGGTATTTATCGAGGACCCCGACAACACCGCTGAAATGCGTGAGCGATTATATCAGGCGATCGAACGCCCGATGGTTCTAACCGATTGGCAACAGCGAAACGCCACCTTTTTTTCCGCCCTTCAGGTGGAGCGGATAGTAATGTTTGTCATCCTGTCGATGATTGTTATCGTTGCCGCGTTTAATATAATTTCCTCCCTTGTCATGCTGGTAAAAGACAAGGCGGCGGATATTGCCATTTTGCGCACCATGGGGGCAACCCGTGGCGCAATCATGCGCATTTTTCTGATCGTTGGAACATCAATCGGCCT
>WFOP01000267.1 GCA_015487985.1 Hyphomicrobiales bacterium | reverse complement strand
GGGCCAGGCAATGCGCGCCGCATCGAACATCGCGTGGCGGGGGCGGATGCAAACCCCTATCTGGTGCTGGCCAGTGTGCTTGGCGGCGCACTTATCGGCATTGAGCAGAAAATCAAACCGGCAAATCCAGTTTCAGGTGATGCCTACGGACTCGATTTGGCGCAGCTGCCCCCCGATTGGGCCGGTGCAATCAGTGCATTTGAAAACAGCGCGGAGATGGAAAAAATTTATTCATCCCAACTGCAAAAGCTGTATGCGGGATGTAAAAAGCAGGAACTGGGCAAGTTTCTGGGCCACATTACAGATTTTGAGTACGATTCTTATCTGGAGATTGTCTGAGCGTGTCCTGCATTGCGCCGGGCAAAAAAAAAGTGTCATACTAACTAAAAAAGACCCAACAAGGAGAGAGAATATGAAGAAATTACTTATGCTGTCCGCAGCCCTGAGCATGGGTGCCAGTGCGACATTGGCGCAGGAAACCACGCTTAATATTTATAACTGGTCTGACTATATCGCCGAAGATACTCTTGAAAAGTTCACGGCAGAAACCGGCATCAAGGTCGTTTACGATGTTTATGATTCAAACGAAGTGCTGGAAGCAAAAATGCTCACCGGCAATTCCGGTTATGACATCGTTGTGCCAACGTCGGATTTTCTTCAACGTCAGATTGCAGCGGGCGTATATCAGCCGCTGGACAAATCCCTTTTGCCAAATCTGGCGAACATGGATGCCGCTTTGATGGAAGGGGCTGCCAATTATGATCCGGGCAACGAACATGCCGTGATTTATATGTGGGGCACCACCGGTATTGGCTATAATGTGGACATGGTCGCTGAACGTCTGGGGGAAGACTATGAAGTGAATTCGTGGGATCTGGTGTTTGATCCTGAAACAGTGGCCAAGCTTGCCGATTGTGGCGTCTCCCTGCTTGATGCGCCTACTGAAATGATCCCGGCGGCAATGAACTATCTGGGCCTTGATCCGCGCTCAACTGATATAGCGGACTTTGAAGCTGGCGCGGCGCATCTTGAAAAAATCCGCGACAGCATCCGCTATTTCCATTCTTCCCAATATATCAACGATCTGGCAAATGGTGACACTTGCGTTGCTGTGGGGTGGTCCGGGGATGTGTTTCAGGCCATGGCCCGGGCCGAGGAAGCTGAAAACGGCGTGGAAATTGGCTATGTCATTCCCCGTGAAGGGGCTTTGCAGTGGTTTGACATGATGGCAATTCCCGTGGATGCCCCAAACCCCGAGGCCGCTCATAAGTTCATCAACTTTATCATGGACGCCCAGATTACCGCCGATATCACCAACTATGTCTGGTATGCCAATGCCAACGCGGCCTCCATGCCCCTGGTCGATGAGGAAATCACATCTGACCCCGGCATTTTCCCAACGCCCGAAGCCAAAGAGCGCCTGTGGGGCGCAACGGTTTATGATGCGCGCGCCGACCGGGCCATCACCCGTCTTTGGACGCGCGTGAAAACCGGACAATAGTTCGCTTTAGTTACTTTTCGGGGCGCAAGCCTGCGCCCCGATATTTCCTGTTTTGGGGGACGCATAATGAGCGAACAAGCCAGCATAACAGAATCCAAACCACCAGAATCCAAACCATGGATAGATGACACACAACAGCCATTTATTCGCATCAGGAATATCACCAAGAAGTTTGGTGAATTTATCGCGGTAAACAACGTCTCGCTTGATATTTATCGCGGTGAACTGTTTTGTTTGCTGGGGGGGTCGGGCTGCGGAAAATCAACCCTGTTGCGCATGTTATCCGGCTTTGAAACCCCGACATCCGGCGCTATTGAAATTGACGGTCAGGATATGGCCGGGCTGGCGCCCCATGCCCGCCCCACCAATATGATGTTTCAATCCTATGCGTTGTTTCCCCATATGAGTGTGGAAAAAAACATTGCCTATGGCCTGCACCGGGACGGGCTTAAGCGCAAGGAAGTCAATCAGCGGGTTTCTGAAATTCTGACGCTGGTGCAGCTAAGTGATTTTGCCAAACGCAAACCCAGCCAGCTTTCAGGGGGCCAAAGGCAACGGGTTGCGCTGGCCCGGGCGCTGGTGAAAAAACCCAAGGTTTTGCTGCTTGATGAACCCCTTGCCGCGCTGGACAAAAAACTGCGTGAAGAAACCCAGTTTGAACTGGTCAACATTCAGGAAACCCTTGGGGTAACCTTTATTGTGGTGACCCACGATCAGGAAGAAGCCATGACCCTTTCCACCCGCATCGGGGTGATGAATGCGGGGGAGATTGTGCAGATTGGTGAGCCACGCGAAATTTATGAATATCCCGGATCGCGTTTTGTAGCCGATTTTATCGGCTCGGTAAACGTCTTTGAAGGGCAGGTGACAGAGGAGGACACGGACTTTGTAATTATCCGTTCACCCGAAATAAAAGCGGACATTTTTGTTTCCCACGGCGTTTCCTGTACATCAAATCAGAAAGTGGCATATGCCATTCGCCCCGAAAAAATCCGCATGAGTCTGGAAAGGCCCAAAGGGGTGAAAAACCTGCTCTCGGGCACGGTTGAGGAAATCGCCTATATGGGCAATCTGTCCGTTTATCAGGTCAAGCTGGCAACCGGAAAAATTGTTCGGGTCACCCAGCCAAATCTTGTCCGCACGGATCAGAACAGTATTACCTGGGAAGATGAGGTGTCTTTAACCTGGGATGGCGCCGCCGGCGTCGTGCTGACCTCGTGAGCGGGCAAGCGAAATTGTCAGAAAAACTGCCAGAAAAAAGCATCGGCAGGTTGCCGTTTGCCGCGCCCCTTGGTGGCGCACTGGCCAGGCTGGGTCTTGGCCCGCGCGCGCTGGTTATTGCTATTCCAACCGTTTGGCTTTTGGTGTTTTTCCTAATTCCCTTTGTGGTGGTGGCCAAGATTTCCCTGTCTGAAGTCGCCATAGCCCGCCCGCCCTATCTGCCCCTGTGGGAATGGCAGGACGGCATTCTCAGCCTGTCATTGAACTTTGGCAATTACCTGTTTTTGGCCAGCGACCCGCTCTATTATTCCGCCTTTCTTGAATCCCTGACCATTGCCGGTTTTTCAACCCTGTTTGCCCTGCTGATCGGCTATCCCATGGCCTATATGATCGCGCGGGCGCCGGGGGGAATGCGCAATATATTGCTGATGCTGGTGATTTTGCCCTTCTGGTCTTCGTTTCTTTTGCGGGTATATGCCTGGATTGGCATTCTCAAAACAAACGGGGTTATCAATCACGCGCTGATGTCCATCGGTTTGATTGATGAACCAATCGTCATGATGCAGACGGATTTCGCCGTTTATGTGGGGATTGTTTACACCTATTTGCCGTTCATGATCCTGCCCCTTTACGCCAATCTGGTCAAACTGGATGAGACGCTGCTTGAAGCGGCTTCTGATTTGGGTGCCGGCTCGTTCACCACATTCCTCACGGTTACCTTGCCCCTTTCATTGCCCGGCATATTTGCCGGCTCGCTGCTGGTGTTTATTCCCGCCGTTGGTGAATTTGTCATTCCCGCTTTGCTTGGCGGTCCCGATACACTGATGATCGGCAAGGTTCTGTGGAACGAGTTTTTCTCAAACCGGGATTGGCCGGTGGCCTCCGCTGTTGCCATCGCCATGTTGTTTGTATTGGTCATTCCGGTGATGTTGCTGCAAAAGGCACAGCAGTCTGACGGGGGACATTCTTAGATGAAAAAACGCTCCCTGTTCATCATCATCGCGGGTATTTTAGGGTTTATCTTCCTTTATGCCCCCATCGTATCGCTGGTTATTTTCAGCTTCAACGAAAGCAAACTGGTGACGGTGTGGGGCGGATTTTCCACCAAATGGTATGGGGAATTATTGCAGGACCCCCAAATTTTGGGGGCCGCCTGGATCAGTCTGAAAATCGCTTTTGTCAGCGCCACGCTGGCCATTGTCATTGGCACTATTGCCGCCTTCGTGCTGGTTCGATTCAAAAGGTTTCGCACCCGCACGCTGTTGAGCGGCATGATAACGGCGCCCCTTGTGATGCCTGAAGTCATCACCGGCCTTTCTTTGTTGCTGTTGTTTGTGGCCATGCAGGGGCTGATCGGCTGGCCCGCCGGGCGCGGCATGACCACGATTATAATTTCCCACGCCACTTTTGGAGCGGCATACGCTGCGGTGGTCATTCAGTCCAGACTGGTGGACATGGACCTCTCCATTGAGGAATCCGCTGCTGATCTGGGGGCAAAGCCGGTGCGGGTATTTTTTGACATAACCTTGCCCGTGATCGCCCCGGCGCTGGTGTCGGGCTGGTTGCTTGCCTTCACCCTGTCGCTGGATGATCTGGTGATCGCCAGCTTTGTTTCGGGGCCGGGTTCATCAACCCTGCCAATGGTCATCTTTTCCAAAGTGCGTCTTGGGGTCACCCCGGAGATCAACGCGCTTGCAACCATAATAATTTTGATTGTGTCCGTGGGCGTCATTGCGGCGGCGCTTTCTATGCAAAAAGGAAAAAACAACAATGTCTCGTAATGGCGATCAGGCATTTCTTAAATCCGACGTGTTGGGCCGCTGGGATGAGGCCACCTATGGC
>WFOP01000266.1 GCA_015487985.1 Hyphomicrobiales bacterium | reverse complement strand
GCGGGGGACTATATCAAGGCCTATTTTGAAAAATTCCCCGGCATCAAAGACTATATGGAAGCACAAAAGGAACTGGTTAAAGAACAGGGCTATGTCACCGGGATATTCGGTCGCAAAATCAAGTTTCACAATGCGGACAGCAAAAACCCTTCCGAACGGGCCTTTGTTGAACGCGCCGCCATCAATGCACCCATTCAAGGCTCCGCCGCCGATATTATCCGGCGAGCCATGATCTTTATGGAACCGGCGCTGGCCGCCAAAAATATCCAGGCCGATATGTTATTGCAGGTGCATGACGAACTGATTTTTGAAGTCCCAGAAGAGGGGGTTGATGCAGCAATACCGGCCATCAGCGAAGTAATGGTCAAGGCGGCGGAACCGGCGGTGATGCTGAGCGTGCCGTTGCAGGTGGACGCCCACGCGGCAAATAATTGGGACGAGGCGCATTAGTGCTTTGTTCTGTTTTAATTTTCTGTTTGTTCTTTTGCAGCGAATCAATTACGTTAAACTTAATTCAATTGGCACCAAGCGGCTTGAACTCGCCTCAAACGCGAATACTCAAGTGACCTGCAGTGACAAGTTGATAGGCCAATGGTTTGGCCTTTGCTCTTGAACCATCTAGAGCTAACGGATTTGCTCGCGCGCGCGCGATCTTTTCCATCGCCTTGTCAGGGCGGGATATAAGTACTTCATTGTTTCAACCTTAACGGGTTGATCGCGATCGACTCGATGAAAGGAACCACAATGTGGCGACTATCATTGATTAAGATCGAGGTGAAAGTAAATGTGGCTTTGTGCATTTTTGCACTTGGCTATGTTATTTCACTGTTTATATAAAACTGAAAGCGTCGGGTTCGCCTCGGCGCTTTTTTTGCGAAAACATTTTCTGGACTCTGTTTTTCAGCGTAATGATGAAAAAGAGGACTTTTAATTCTGCACAGAATGTACGTCATTCCGGCGAAAGCCGGAATCCAGTGTGGTAGGTCTCCTACGCGATAGCACTCCAATTCCATCTCCCCTTCCAATTTCCCCCGCATCTGCCTAATATCTCGCGTTAACAATTGCCTTCACCTCAACGAAAGCCCCCGATGCCCTTTAATCCTCAAGACCTGCAAGCCGTTATTTTTGACATGGACGGCGTATTGATCGACAGCGAAGTTCTTTATAAAAAATTTGCCTTTGAGACTTTCAAAGAGCTTGGCTTCACCCTTACGGAGGAGCTTCACCTGTCCACCGTTGGCGTTCCCGGCCCCGATGGAGAGGCGCTGGTGCGCGCGGCCATGGGGGAGACATTTCCCTATCAGGAATTTGATTATGTCTGGCGGGGCAAGGTCGCGGCGGCCATGATGGAACATGTGCCGCTCAAACCGGGTGTGCGCGAATTTCTTGTGCTGCTGGAGGAATTGGAAATCCCCACAGCGGTGGCCACATCCTCAAGCCATGAAGAGGCCCATCATCACCTGAGCCGTGCTGACCTCTTACATCACTTTTCGGCCCTTATCACCGGGGATCAGGTGGACAATGGCAAACCCCATCCCGAACCGTTTTTATTGGCGGCGGAAAGGCTGGAGGTGGAGCCGGAAAGCTGTCTGGCGCTGGAGGATTCCCATAACGGGGTGCGGGCGGCCCACGGGGCGGGCATGCAAACCATCATGGTGCCCGATCTGCTGGATGCCACCCCGGAAATGGAGCGGCTCACCATCGCCATAATGGAGGATTTGAACAAGGTTAAACGCGTGTTTGAAGACGTTTAGTCCGATAAAACCGCCCGGTTAATCCATATGGTTAACCATTGGTAAATTTTTTGTTCCGCAAAATGCAAAAATAGGCTATGAAAACAGGCGTGCTCTCCACAGCCGGGGGCGGCGCTTTGACAGATGACAGCCTTTTGGGGGCGACGACTTTTTCGGGTGAGAACATTGGGCGTTTTTGCACAACTAAAATATTTCAAACAAACTGTGCGGGCGGTGGCGGGGGCTGTGTGCCTGTCTGCGCTGTTGCTGACATCTCTGGCGCGCGCTGAGCAAACAGACTTTGGCAGCCCCCCAAGTTCCATCAAAAACTCCACCGAAAGTTTTTTGCGCGGCGGGTTCGGACTGACCCAGACGCTTGGGGAAGACCTTTATCTGGCCCAGCCAAAAGAGCTGACGTCAGAACTTCTCTCGGCCTATATTGCCAATTCACACGTCGCACGTTTGCAAAATCCGGCCCTGCTGCAGGCCAATGCACTGGCCGCGGGAGTTTTACAATTTCCCCGTGATGCACCCAGCCTGAACAATCAGATTCTGTCCGCTTATGTGGCCTCGAAATATATATCAACGGCAGATCAGATTGTTAAAAACAACAAAGACCGGGAGTGTCTTGCTCAAGCAATTTATCACGAGGCGCGCGGGGAACCCGAGGACGGTCAATGGGCGGTGGCAACCGTTATTTTGAACCGGGTGATTTCCCCACGCTATCCCACTTCGGTGTGCGAGGTGGTTTTCCAGAATGCCTCCATGCGCAACCGGTGTCAGTTTTCTTTTGCCTGTGACGGAATTTCAGACGAGGGGGGCAAGGGAAACCGCATCGTTCGCGAAGCATGGGTCAAGGCAAACCTGATCGCTCTTGCAGCGTTTGATCGTTTCAAGGCCGGAAAGCCGCAGGAAAACCTGCCTGAATCAGTTTTATTTTATCATAATCTTTCAGTGAAACCCAGTTGGGCATCGGCAATGACAAATGTCGGCCAGATTGGCGAACATATATTCTACTCAGACCTCTAAAGCAGGGCTTTTTCATCGTTTTATTTGTGTATTACCCCCCTGTAAAAAGCCACGGTCATATTTTGTGCGCAATTCTAACCACCTAAAGACAGGGCAATTTGCAAAAGTGGCATTGCGCACCATATTGCATCTGTTTACAAAGCTCTTTGATTGCGAGCGCGACGACAAAAGGACAAACCATGCCAAAGATTGCGCTGGTCGATGATGATCGAAATATTCTCACCTCAGTTTCCATTGCTCTTGAATCCGAAGGTTATATGGTCTCCACCTATACCGATGGCGCCTCGGGTCTGGAAGGGTTGACTTCGGATGCGCCGGATCTGGCAATTCTGGATATAAAAATGCCGCGCATGGATGGCATGGAACTGCTGCGCCGATTGCGCCAGAAAACAGATTTGCCGGTTATTTTTCTCACCTCGAAGGATGAAGAAATCGACGAATTGTTTGGCCTGAAAATGGGTGCGGACGACTTTATCAAAAAACCGTTTTCCCAGCGATTGCTGGTGGAACGTGTGAAGGCGATTTTAAGACGCTATCAGGCCAGGGATACCGCCGCGCCGGCGCCAAGTGCGGTTACCGCCACCAAATCCATCATTGACCGGGGTGCGCTGGTCATGGATGACGAACGCCACACCTGCACATGGAAGGGCAAGCATGTGGTTCTTACCGTTACGGAATTTCTGATTTTGCAGGCATTGGCCATGCGCCCCGGGGTGGTGAAAAGTCGCAATGCCCTGATGGATGCGGCCTATGATGATCAGGTATATGTGGACGATCGCACCATTGACAGCCACGTCAAGCGGTTGCGCAAAAAATTCAAAATTGTGGATAATGAGTTTGATATGATAGAAACCCTTTATGGGGTGGGATACCGCTTCAAAGAACAATAGGGTTTTAGTGGTGGTCAACGATAACAGTTTGCGCGGTTTGGATAAATCCGATGCGTATGTGCAGCCCGATGGTTCTGTGCATAAGCCAGGCGCAAACACCCCCCCCACCAAGAAAAATCCGCCGGCCGGTACTCACAATAAGGACAATAAAAAAACCAACAAAAAAACCGACCCGCAAAACTCCATATCAAAAGACTCCACATCAAAAGACGGCGCCACCCTCACAACTTATGCCAAACTGAAGCGCTTTGCCGGAGCAACCGTTTTTTCCTCTTTGGCGCGGCGCATTGTTGTTCTTAATCTGGTGGCGCTGGCGACCCTGGTGGCGGGCATTTTATTTCTCAACCAGTTGCGGGACGGATTGATTGATGCCCGGGTTCAAAGCCTGAGGGTCCAGGGGGAAATCATTTCCGCCGCCATCGCCGCCTCCGCCACAGTGGACAGCGATGTGATTTCGGTCAACCCGGACAGGTTGCTTGAATTTCAACCCGATTCAAGCGTGTCCCCTTTAAGTTTTTTTGACCCCAGTCTTGAATTTCCCATCAACCCGGAACGGGTGGCCCCGTTATTGCGCAACCTGATTACCCCCACCCGCACGCGGGCGCGCATCTATGACAAATCCGGTTTTTTACTGCTTGATTCCGCCTCAATTTATCTGGCGGGCGAAGTGCTGGTCCCCTCCACACTGCCTTTGGAAAAGCAACCGTTTCTGGTGGAATTGTGGGATAGATTTCTGACATGGGTGCCGGGGGACGAATTTCCCCCCTATATTGAGTATTCCGCCAATGAGGGCAAACGCTATCCTGAAGTTGGGGCGGCTCTGGTGGGGGCACCCACCGATATTGTGCGGGTGGATTCCGAAGGACGGTTGGTGATTTCCGTTGCCGTTCCCATACAACGCCAGACCGCGACCGTGGGCGCGTTGCTGTTATCCACCGATCCGGGCGAAATTGACGCAATTGTTGCAGCCGAACGCCTTGGGGTCCTCAGGTTGGCATTGGGGGCGATTGCCGTGAGCACCATATTATCATTTTTTCTTGCCGGCACCATCGCCGAGCCGATGCGCCGGCTTTCTTCCGCCGCAGAACGCGTGCAAAAATCCATGAGTGCACGGGATGAAATTCCCGATTACACCGACCGGCCCGATGAAATTGGCGATCTGTCCGGCTCATTGCGCGCCATGACGGGAGCACTGTTTGAACGAATCGAGGCCATTGAAAAATTTGCCGCTGACGTTGCCCATGAGCTTAAAAACCCGCTCACCTCGCTTCGAAGTGCGGTGGAAACTCTTCCGCTGGCCAAATCTCAGGAAGACCGGGACCGGCTGGCGTCCATAATTTTACATGACGTGCATCGGCTTGACCGCCTGATTTCTGATATTTCCAATGCCTCGCGCCTTGATGCGGAACTGGCGCGCAATGTTTCCCAAGTCGTTGACTTGAAAAAAATCACCGAAGCCATGGTCTCAATGAATGGGGAAAAAGCGGCCCAACACGGGGTGCGCATCATGCTTCATACGAGTGGTGCGCCTTCTTATATGACAATGGGGCAGGATTCCCGATTGGCCCAGGTCGTATCCAACCTGATTGATAACGCAATTTCCTTTTCCCCCAAAGAAAGCGTGGTGCATGTATTCCTTTCCAACAAGGGCAAGTCCATTCAGCTTATGGTCAAGGATGAGGGGCCGGGTATTCAGGGGGATCCAGAGAAAATTTTTGAACGGTTTTACACCGATCGCCCCGCGGGGGAAGATTTTGGCAATCATTCCGGCCTTGGTTTGGCCATTTCCAAACAGATAATTGAAGCGCATCAGGGTGTTATTGTGGCCCAGAATAACGCGGGCGGTTCGGGAGCCGAATTCTGCGTCATATTGCCTAAAGCCAATGAAAGCCCATGACAGTTGAACAAAACACGCATAAGGGAACCGGCAAAAATATCCAGAATATCCATGGCACCGGCCTGATATTCAATGGGCATGGTGTGCTTATTCGCGGCCATTCGGGTGCAGGGAAATCTCTTTTGGCCCTTGCCCTGCTGGAAACTGCACACAACCTGAATATCGGGGCGTTTCTCATCGGGGACGACCGGTTGAACATCTTTAATGAAGCAGGGGAACTGATTATGTCGGGACCGGAAACCCTGCGGGGTAAAATTGAACTTTCCGGTTATGGAATTATTGATCGGGCCTTTGTGGAATCAGCCCCGATAAATCTGGTGGTGGATATTGTATCTGAACTGGTACGCATGCCGGAGGAAAAGGCGATGACAACCTCGATTCTGGGCATAAATTTGCCCCGGTGTCCTGTTGCAAAAAATCGTGATATTGGATTAACTCACCAGAGAATGATTGTTGTTGAGGCCATCAACAACCTGCGGTCAGGCGCATTGGAGAAAAAAACATGATCGGGATGGTTCTTGTCACTCACGGGAAACTGGCGGTGGAGTTTCATTCAGCGCTAGAACATGTCGTGGGACCGCAGGAGCAGTGCGAAACCGTTTGCATCGGACCCGATGATGATATGGAAATCCGTCGCAATGAAATTCTAAGCGCCGTCGAAGCCGCCAACAGTGGAGAAGGAGTTGTTATTCTCACCGATATGTTTGGTGGCACCCCCTCAAATCTTGCAATTTCGGTGATGCAGAACCAGAATGTGGAAGTCATTGCCGGGGTTAACCTGCCAATGCTGGTAAAACTTGCACGGGTGCGCAAAGAAAAATCCATGGTTGAAAGTGTTCGCGAAGCACAGGATGCCGGGCGGAAATATATCAATGTCGCTAACGACGTGTTGGGAAATGTCTGATTTGCACAAGCTGAATGAATGCCCAATAGCTGCCCTCCCGAGACAGGGAGCCGTTGACAATGGCACCTGATCCCTCCAGCTCGGACTGTTCGAATATTGAACAATTTGTGGCGCAACGCATGCGCATCTGCAATCAAAAGGGTCTGCATGCCCGTGCCT
Organism: Hyphomicrobiales bacterium; assembly: GCA_015487985.1. Taxonomy (GTDB): domain Bacteria; phylum Pseudomonadota; class Alphaproteobacteria; order Rhizobiales; family Devosiaceae; genus DROE01. The sequence continues at coordinate 129 of WFOP01000266.1, read as the reverse complement.
CGGCCCGGTTTGTGCGCACTGCCGAACAATTTGATGCACAAGTCAGCGTGACAAAAGACGGGATTAGTGTGGGGGGCACCTCCATCATGGGTTTGATGATGCTGGCGGCCGGCCCCGGCTCCTCCATTC
>WFOP01000265.1 GCA_015487985.1 Hyphomicrobiales bacterium | reverse complement strand
TCAAGAGGACGGGCATAACTGGTGCTCACATCATTGATGAGGGGATATTGGGCCCCTGCAAAAACGCCATACGCGATGGGCGAAAGACACAGCAGACCAACAAAAATGCCAAAACTGGCCTTGCCCCAACCCCGATCTCCAGTTTGCCAGAGCCGGATGTAGGCGCCAATTCCACAAAACACCGCCAACAGGGCCAACAGAATCGCCAGGCCAAGCAATATTTCAAATGCCTCGCTGGACAGCATCTGGTTGCGGTGTAACAACACCGGCAATATGCTCAATGGCAATGCAAAACTTGCGCAACGGCGCGCCCATTTTGCCCATTTGGAGGTGCGCTCGATTATTCGCATGAAAAGTTCCTGATAAATGTGCCCTGCACATTCCAAACAGATTTTATGATGTAAATTTCAACGCACGCTTTTACCATTGGAACTATTTTCTCTTAACTTTTTGCGGAGCCGGGGTTCCTTCAGGGTCACACATTGCAGAGATAGCGAGCCATTCTGTTGAAGAAAAGGCAGGCGTGTAGGAACTGTTTTCACTTCCCATTACCTGCATCGCCTCACGTCGTTCAAGGTTTAGCGGGTGAGTGCTCAAAAGTGCCAGCGCTGCGGAAAAATCGTCATCCTCACTAATTCGGTCCAACAGGTTTGCCAGTCCCACCGGATCAAAATTCAGTCTTGCGGCAACCTGAAATGAAAATTCGTCAGCTTCCCGTTCTGCATCTCGCGAAAAGCTGTTATTGATCAGGGCCGAGCCTATTCCCCCGGCCACAGACAGGCCCGTTATGTCCCCAAGAACAAAACCAACCAGAAGGCCTGTCCCGGCATTGGAAATCAATTGTTCCATGCCATGGCGGTGAATTACATGGCCTAATTCATGGGCCATCACGCCGGCAAACTCATCAGCGGTCTGAGTTTCTTTCAACAGGCCCGAAAAATAATAGGAATTCCCCCCCGGTAATGCAAAAGCATTGGGAACCGAATTTGCAACCACCTGAATATTCGCATCAAAAGGGGTATCAACCCCCTCCAGTGCAGCTTTTGCAAAGCGGCTTATGGCGATATTTGCAACACTTTGCGGATCAGAATCACAAAGCCTCAGCCCCCCCTGTTCTTCAAAAGCACTGTCCAATTGCGCCACAATCGTTTCACCAAATTTGATTTCGGTCTCGGGGGGAACCAGCGTCACTATCCGATCCGCCAACAAAGGAACTCCATAAATATATGCGGCAACCAAAGACCCCATGGCCAAGGTAACCAGACCGATAATTGATGTCTGGCGCGAGCGATGTTTGCGCTGGTGCAGGGCGAGCAGGGGCAACCTGGATTTGACGGCACGCGCCATATTGGGATCACTTATAACGAGCCGCGCCCCGGGCGGCATCCCCTGAGCCGCAAGGCGCAACTCCCCCTTTCTTGAGGGTTTGGCGTACATGTCCGCCAAATCCCAATGGGCTATTTCATGGCCCATTTCCAGGTCAAGAATTTCAACGAAATACGACGTGCGGGCGCGATAACGCATCTCGTCACGCGGATCAATTCCGTCAGGGGCCAATCGGTCAATGACAAAACTTACTTTTCGAGGATCGGCGACCTGACCGTCATAATAGGTGCCCAAAAAACGTGAACCGCTTGAATCCATCAATAGGCTCCCACATTAAGAGCATCCGCCAGACCCTCCCCGACCAACGGTGATTCTTCACCATTCGCCCGGACCGTACGCAGGTCCTGTTCGTTGGAAATGATGGTGCCCCGGGCAACCAGCCGCCAGAACCCAAGGGCAAAAATCAACTCATTCAGCATGGCCAGATTGGCCATGAATGCCAGATAAATCAATCCAAATATCACCAGATTATACCAGCCGAGCTGAAGCACATCATTCAGTTCGGCTTTTTGGCTTTGGATCAGCGGTTCCAGCACATCACCCATGACAAAACCAATAAGCAGCAGAAACAATATTGCAGTCAGCACCAGAAAAATAATATGGGCGACCTGTTGCCAGATCAAAGAGCGTGCCTTCACCTGCACCTTCAATTTTGCTTTTCCCAAACTCAAAGAAGAAAGCATGCGCGAAGTGATGCGCGACCTCATAAAGAAGTAGGACAGGCTTAAAAATATCAGGGAACCACTAATCAGGCCAAAGGCAAGAGGCGCGCTTTGCATGGTTTCAGAATCAATCCGGCGTGCCCCGGTTGTTTCCCCCAAAAAATAAATGCCTGCCAGCAAAAGCCCCACAAATACGAAGTAGATAAAATAATAGGGGCCGGCGATATTTTTCCACGACCCATCAAATGTGCACTGACGATCGCCAAACCAGGTATTGGCATATCGGTAACGCCACAAAGACGCGACCATAAAGGGATAAGCCAGCCCCAGCGTTACAACCGTTAGCACGCTCCACAGGAACCGTCTTAGGGCATAGGACCAGGCATTGCCGGACTGAGAAAACCTGATGCCGCGCCACATTGTCCGGCTGAGCAAAAACCTGCGCCCGCGATATGCGGCATATCCTGAAAGAAAAAACAGGAAAAGCGCCGCCCCCGAATAGCCATACATGGCGGTTTGGGGATCCTGTGTGGAAAGAAAAAAGAAAAAACCGTACAAGGGCAGGAATACGCCAACTGCAATAAGAAACCCCACCAGAAGCTGAACAGCGGTGCCGGTATATTCAAGGGCCTCCCCATCAATGAGCGTATTGGACCAGTAAAACCGGCGTTTTTTCGTCACCAGCCAAAAACGATAAATCCCAAGGGTCAGCAAAGACAGGACATATCCAAAAATCAAAATCCAGAACATGCGCCATCGTGTGCCCAAAAAAGAAACTGTCGCCTGATTTGTAAACGGGTTTATTGACAACGATTTTTCTCCGCGTGATTTAACGCCCCCGCTTATTAAGGATTGAGGCGTTGCGCCACCCATGGTTGCTCTGTGGAGGTACGGCGGAAAACAACACGGTCATGCAGTCTGAATTCACC
>WFOP01000264.1 GCA_015487985.1 Hyphomicrobiales bacterium | reverse complement strand
TTGTAATCTGGTCCCCTTGAGAAAACTTCTTCTCCCCTATCTTGCAGGTCAGATTCTCCAGATCAATCTGCAATGAGCGCACCCCGGCCACACATGGCCGGCCAGTAACGCTGGCCACCATTGCCGCATGGGAAGTCATGCCGCCCCGCGCCGTCAAAGCGCCGGTTGCCGCCTGCATGCCCTCCACATCAATGGGGCCGGTTTCCATCATCACCAGAATGCAATGTATCCCTCGGGCGTTCAGGCGCACGGCATCTTCGGGGGCAAAAACAATTTTTCCGCTCGCCGCCCCCGGGGACACCCCAAGCCCGCTTGCGATGGCTTTGCGCTCTTTATCCGCCTCCAGACGGGGATGCAAAATATAGGGCAATCTGGCAGGGTTAAAGGACTTCACCGCCTGATGGGTGGACCAAATCCCCGCTTCGGCCCTGTCCACCGCCGCCGCAAGGTCTGCTTCTGCTGTAACCGGGGTGGGGCGGGCCGATATGAACTGAACCTTGCCTTTATACCTTGCCACACAGGCAACCATATGACGCCCGGAGGCGACATCAAGCAATTCACACATCTGTTTCATTTCTTCCGCAGAGTTCCCCAGATCAGGAAACGGGTGCCCCTTGAGCGGGGCAGGACCGGAACGGCCGCTTTGCTCATCGCGGGTCATAAACAAATCAATGTCGCCGCGCGCGGTCGCCTGAATGACCACAATCTGACTGTTTCGCGCGTTTTCGCTTTGTTGCTCAGCCCAAACCGGCTCCGACTTTTCATAGGAATCAAATGCCGCCTGAATGGCGCGGCCAAGCGGTTTGCGCAACGCAACCGAATCCGCTTCATTTGCCGGGGGCGCAATATCCTTCTTCACCCCCATCAGCCCGGCGCGATGGCGAATTGCGGAAGTTCGCACCACAAGCATGGGGGGGTCTTCGCCCTTGTTCACCAGCTTGAACAATGTTGTCACCCAGGCGGTGCGAAGCCGGTCAACGGGCTTGTCGCGCTCATCCTGCAAGGCCTGCCAGGCGGCGCGCGTAATGCAAATGGTTGGCACCGTTGAAAAACCGGCGTCAAAAACCGTGCGGGTCCAGCGCGCCTTTCCCACCAGCAATTCACGCTGTTCCGCAGACAATGGCGCGGGGCCATGGGCGGGGGAAATCACGATCATTTGCTGGGCCAGGGTCACAAGACAATTCTCAAATAAACAATATTCAATTCCACTCTGCCCTGATACGCTGCGCGGAGCAACAGGACTTGACTTCCTTGACCACACAAAGCATCAAATTTTTATGACATCGTTACCAAAACTCTCCATTGTTCTTTGTTCCCCGCGCGGCTTTTGCGCCGGGGTGGACCGCGCCATCCAGATTGTTGAGCGCGCCCTGCAAAAATACGGCGCGCCGGTTTATGTCCGCCATGAAATTGTCCACAACAAATATGTGGTGGATGGCTTGCGGGAAAAGGGGGCCATATTTGTTGAAACCCTGAGCGAAATTCCCGACACGGATGCGCCGGTGATCTTTTCGGCTCACGGGGTGGCAAAGTCGGTGCCGGAGAAAGCAAAAAGCCGAAATATGTTTGTGCTGGACGCCACCTGTCCCCTGGTTTCCAAAGTCCATGTGGAAGCGCAGCGCCTTGCAGCTGAGGGCCGCCATATAATTCTGATTGGTCATCGCGGGCACCCCGAAGTGGTGGGCACGATGGGCCAGCTCAACGAAAAAGCCATTTCGCTGATTGAAACGGAAAGCGACGCTGAGCAGTTTTCACCACGCGACAACACGCCTTTGGCCTTTGTCACCCAAACCACCCTTTCGCTGGATGATACGGCAAAAATCATCGCTATTCTTCATCGGCGCTTCCCTGAAATCAAAAGCACCCCCAAGGAAGATATCTGCTATGCCACCACCAACCGGCAGGAGGCCGTTAAACAGGTGGCACCCGATGTGGATGCCATGATCGTGGTGGGGGCACCCAATTCATCAAATTCCATGCGGCTGGTGGAGGTGGCGGAGCGTTCGGGGTGTGCGATATCAACACTGGTGCAACGCGCCGATGAGATTGACTGGCAATTGTTTGATGGCATTCAAAGTCTGGGCATTACTGCGGGGGCCTCTGCCCCTGAAACGCTGGTGGATGAAATATTGCACGCCTTTGCCGCTCGCTATGACATCCTGGTAACCAGCCATGTCACCGCGCGTGAGGACATTGCCTTTAATGTCCCCCGGGAGCTGCGAACTTGAACAAATCAGAACGCGTGACAATCCACACAGATGGCGCCTGTTCAGGCAATCCGGGACCGGGGGGCTGGGGGGTCGTATTGCAATTTAACGGTCACGTTAAAGAACTGAAGGGGGGTGCCCCTGACACCACCAACAACCGTATGGAACTCAACGCCGCCATTGAAGCGTTGAACTCGCTCAAGCGCCCCTGCCACATAGATATGTTCACGGATTCAAAGTATGTCAAAGACGGGCTGACCAGTTGGATACACAACTGGAAGCGCAACGGCTGGAAAACGTCCGCCAAAAAGCCGGTCAAGAATGCCGACCTTTGGAAACTGCTGGATGAGGCGGTGCAGCGCCATACGATTGAATGGCACTGGCTCAAGGGGCATGCCGGGGATGAAATGAACGAAAGAGCGGACCAGTTGGCCAATGAGGGCATGGAGCCGTTCAAGCAGGGGTAAGAATTTATGCATCACTTGCACCCACAACTTGCACTCACCACTTGCGCCCACTAAATTTCAGTGACACATTCGCGCGCAATGCATAGTTTGTTCAATTTTTTCATCGGCAATATTCAAGCACTGCGCAATTAAAACAAGAGGTCTATTATGGATTTGGGTCTGATAATCGCACTCATCGTCGTCGCAATCATTATTTTCGGGATTGTGATTTACAACAAGCTGGTCAAAAACCGGCAGCTGGTTGAAGAGGGCTGGTCGGGGATTGATGTGCAACTCAAGCGCCGTGCCAATCTCATTCCCAACATGCTTGAAACGGTCAAAGGGTATATGGATCACGAATCGGACACGCTCAAAGCTGTTACCGAAGCGCGGGCTGCTGTTCAGGGGGCGGGCAATTCCAGCCCCGCAGAAAGGGCCGGTCTGGAGGGCATGCTTTCGGGCGCTCTTGGGCGTTTGATGGCGGTTGCTGAAAGCTACCCGGACCTCAAGGCCAATACCACATTTCTGGAATTTCAGGACACGCTGCGCAATGTGGAAGATGAAATTCAGCTTTCCCGGCGTTACTATAACGGGGCCGTGCGTAATATGAATGTGCTGGTGGAATCGTTCCCCTCCAACCTTGTTGCCAATCAGTTTAATTTCACGATGGCTGAATATTTTGAATTGGAAAATGAAGCGGACCGCGCTGTTCCCAAGGTTGATTTCAACTGATTCAAAAAGGCATTTTTGCAAAAATGGTTTTTCGAAAAATTACTGCCAGATATTTAGGCCTGATTTTCATCAGCCTCGCGGTTTTTGTCAGCACCGCATTTTCTTCAATCTCTGCCGAGGTCATTCGTTCGTATTCTTCCAACATCATTTTGCTCAAGGATGGCAGTGTTGACGTTACCGAAACCATTACGGTCAACGCCGAAGGAAACCAGATCAAACGTGGAATATTTCGTGATATTCCCACCACTCTGGTGGGGAATGAGGGATCGGTTATTCAATCAAAACTGACCATCATTTCCATTGAGAAGGACGGGGAACCCGAGCCATACTTTACATCTTCGATTGCAGGGGGCACCCGCATTTATATCGGTGAGTCCAGCGTTTTCCTCCCCTACCGGACCTTTACCTATACCATCCGTTACACCATGACGCGCATGGCGCGATATTTCAGCACCCATGACGAACTTTACTGGAATGCCACCGGAAACTTTTGGAGTTTCCCCATTGAAACGGCAGTGGCACGGGTAACATTACCCGAGGGCGCAAAAATCATCGAACTGGCGGCCTATACCGGCGCGCAGGGATCAACGCAAACAGATGCCAAATTTGCCCGAACTTCCGACAATGTCGCTGTTTTCCGCAGTACCCGCCCCTTTTTGCCCCGCGAGGGACTAAGCGTTGCGGTTTTGTTTGAGAAGGGGATCATGGCTGAGCCTGCGGGTATGCAAAAACTGCTCTATTTCCTGTCAGATCATCGCAAAACAGTATTTCCATTATTGGCATTGATGCTGGTATCGCTCTACTTTTATTTTGCCTGGCGGGCCGTGGGACAAGATCCGCAAAAGGGACCGATTATTCCCCTGTTTCGCCCCCCTGAGGGCTATTCGCCCGCCCTCACCCATTTTATTCACAATATGGGCTGGAAGAAGAACGGCTGGGCGGCCTATTCGGCAGCGCTTGTTTCTCTGGCGACTAAGGGGCTGTTAAAAATTGGCAAAGACGAAAAGAAACGAATCACACTTACCCATTTGCGCGCCCCGGAAAAACCATTACCGCGCGGAGAGGCCGTAATCAGCCGCTATCTGGAGAAACGGGACACACTGACAATCAAAAAATCAACCGGGAGAAGCCTCAATTCCAACAAAGCAAAATTTATCAAAGCGATCGTTTCGGAAAATCAGAACGCTTATTTTTTCAATAATTTTGTTTATTCGGGGGTGGGCGTCGCGCTTTCAATTGCCGGCGTTTTTGCCATGATCATGGGGGGCATTCTGCTACCGGTGCAAGGTCTTGTTGTTCTTTCCGTGGCGATTGCTGCAATCGCATTAACTTTTGGCTTTTCCAGCATGAAGGGGGCCAGCGCTGTCGGCAGAATCGTGGTTTTTGTCTGGTTTGGCATCGTGGGGATAAACATGGCCGGAAGCATGACCTTTTTATTTTCCTCCCTGAACATTGACGTGCCCCTGATTGCCACCGTTTCAATCGGGGTGATCAACGTGCTGTTTATATTCCTGATGCGGGCGCCCACTGTTCACGGGCGCAAAATCATGGATCAGATCGAAGGGTTCAAAATGTATCTTGAAACCGCCGAGGAAAACCGTCTCAATTTTGAAAACGAGCCTGACTTCAGTGTGGAACGGTTTGAGGAAATTCTGCCCTATGCCATCGCTCTTGGAGTAGAAAAACCATGGGCGAAAAGGCTCGAAGGGGAATTTGCCCGCCATACCATTGAAGAACAGCGCGGGGGTTATCAGCCCAACTGGTATGCGGGCACACGTTTCAGCACCAGTGATTTAAGCAAAAATGTTGCCGGTATTGCCTCTTCCATAAGCTCTGCCATGGTTGCAGCTCAACCCTCCTCATCCT
>WFOP01000263.1 GCA_015487985.1 Hyphomicrobiales bacterium | reverse complement strand
GCACCGTGGCGCAGGAAGCCCCCTCAAGCGACGTGACGATTTTGGACATGGTGATGGAGGCCGATGTCGAGCGCACGCTATTGTTGAAACAGGCCGAAACCGAAACCGACCCGATGCGGATTTCAGACATTCATATGCGTCTGGCCGACATTGAAGCCCATACCGCAGAAGCGCGGGCCTCCAACATTTTGCGCGGACTTGGCTTTGGTGCCGAACAGCACAATGACCCCTGCTCATCCCTTTCAGGGGGCTGGCGGATGCGGGTGGCGCTGGCGGGGGTGTTGTTTTCCCAGCCCGACCTGCTGCTGCTGGATGAACCAACAAACTATCTTGATCTTGAGGGCGCATTATGGCTGGAGAAATATCTGGCCACCTACCCCCATACAATTTTTCTCATCAGCCATGATCGCGGCCTTTTGAACCGGGCGGTGGATTCCATTGTGCATCTGGAGCATGGCAAACTGACCCTTTACAAGGGCGCCCACAAGGGGGCCTATAACACGTTTGAAGAAACCCGGCGGGCGCGTCAGGAACTTTCCATCAAGGCACGGGACAAGCAACAGGCCCAGATTGAGCATATGCAAAAATTTGTCGATCGGTTCGGGGCCAGCGCCACCAAGGCCAAGCAGGCACAAAGCCGGGCCAAACGGATTGCCAAGCTCAAGCCGCTGGATGTGATGGTGGATGAAAACTCGCTGCCATTTTCTTTCCCCCAACCCAAAAATGCCATGGCCTCCCCCATGCTCAATCTGGAAAATGTTTCGGTAGGCTATGATGGCAAAGCGATTTTGAGCCGGATTACCCAGCGCATTGACCCTGAAGACCGGATTGCGCTGGTGGGGGTGAATGGCAACGGCAAATCCACTTTTGCCAAGCTGCTCAGCGGTGAGTTAACGAAAATGGGCGGGGTATTTCATCGCGGGAAAAAACTCGAAATTGCCTATTTTGCCCAGCACCAGATGGACATTTTGAAGCCGCAACAAACCGTTCTGGAGCATATTGAACCCCTCACCCCCCATATGAGCGAAAGCCAACGGCGCTCGCGGGTGGCGCAAATGGGGCTGACGACGAGCAAAATGCTCACCCTGGCGGGCAACCTTTCGGGGGGCGAACGGGCACGCCTGCTGTTGGGGCTGATTACCTTTAACGGGCCGGGCATGATGATTTTGGACGAACCCACCAACCACCTTGATATTGATAGCCGCGATGCGCTGGTGCAGGCGCTCAATGAGTATAAGGGGGCAGTGCTGATTATCAGTCATGACCGGCATCTGATCGATGCCACGGTGGACCAGATTTGGATCGCCGAGGAGGGGGAAATCCGCATATTGGACGACGATATGGAGGGATATGAGCGCTCGCTCCTGTCCAAACTCAGCGGCAATGAGCGCAAGAAAAAGAAAGACAGTGGCGGGCGCAGCGCACAAAACCGCAAAAAGGAACGTCAGGAAGCCGCCGCCAAACGGGCCGGACTTTCACCGTTGCGCAAGGAAATTCAGGCCGCAGAAAAGAAAATAAATCTGGTTCAGGGGAAACTCAGGCGGCTGGAGGCGGCGTTCGAAGACGAAACCCTTTATGATGGCGAGCCGGAAAAGGCGCAGGATATGGTGCGCCAACGCGCAGAATTGCAGGCAGAACTGGCGGCGCTGGAGCTGGAATGGGTTGAAAAAAGCGATGCGCTGGAAAAAGCAAAGGCCGAAATTGCCGCAGCCGGGTAAAACAGTCCAGACTGTTAGCCAGTTTTGCATCATCCGGGTTGGCCAAAGCAATTTGTCCGGCTAAGCTCCAGCAAAACCGGCCTGAAACAAAACCGTTCTGGAGGAAAATGTGCGTTTATTTATTCGGATAATACTGGCCTTTTGTGTGATGACTGGACTGGGCGGCGCTTCCACCTTGGCCAAGGGGGGCAAAAGCAAAAGCCAATCAGAACTTGCCCAGATTTTAGCTGACCGCAATCTGGATAATTCGGTGCGTTATGTCATCAACAACTCACTTTTTACCATATATCACGAAGTGGGGCATTTGCTGGTGGACCAGCACGAATGGCCGATTTTGGGGCGCGAAGAAGATGTAGCGGACAATTTCGCCACCTATACTCTTTTGTCCCAGCGCCGCCGCTCCTATCATGAGGCGCTCAAGGATTCTGCGCTGGGCTGGAAACTGGAGGATGAGGCCTATGGCAGGCGCAACAACCCTTCCGATTATTACAATGAACATTCTCTGGACCTGCAACGGGCCTATCAGATCGTGTGCATGCTGGTGGGGGAAGACCGCGAAACATTCTATCAGACGGCACAGGAATGGCGCATAGACCGGGATCGGCAAGTGGGATGCCGCGCCGACTATCAACAGATTTCGCGCTCATTTGAACAATTGCTCTCCCCGTTTTTGAACGCAACTGAAGAGGCCCGGGTCACGATTGAATATGAGACGGCGGGAGAAGAACTCTCCCTGGCCTATAAAACATTGCGCGACAGCCGGTTGCTGGAATCGGTGGCCGAAGACCTGCGCAAGAATTACGGGCTGACGCAAGACATAAAAATTACTGCTTCGGCATGCGGGGAACCCAATGCATTTTATGATTCAAGTAATGTTGAAATCATCATGTGCTATGAATTGCTGGACGACTATTTCACCATTGTCAGCCGATATATGGCCAGAAACGGGGGAAATCTGTGACCGCTTCCATGGAAGCGGGGGCGATTATTGAGACCCTTGAGCTTAAGCCGCACCCGGAGGGGGGCTGGTATAAGCAGATGTTTGAGGACCTGATTGAGGGCGACCCGCGCGCCAGATCAACCGCGATCTATTATCTTTTGGAGCGCGGGGACCGCTCCCACTGGCACCGGGTGGACGCCGTGGAAATCTGGCATTTTTATGCCGGTGCGCCGCTGGAGCTGGCGCTGTCCTGGGATGGTGTGTCGCAAAAATCTCTCATGCTGGGCAACAATCTGGGGATAGGGGAGCGTCCACAACTGGTGGTGAACAGCGGGGAATGGCAAAGTGCAAAAAGCCTTGGGGACTGGACATTGTGCGGCTGTACGGTTGCGCCGGGATTTGAGTTCTCCGGGTTTGAAATGGCCCCTCAGGGGTGGGCCCCGGGGGCCTAGGGACCGGCGAAACCGGTTTGTTGTGCCT
>WFOP01000262.1 GCA_015487985.1 Hyphomicrobiales bacterium | reverse complement strand
GATATAAAGGTCGCCGCCGATCTGGGTTATAAAATCAAATTGCTTGGCATGGCCCAGCGCACCGGTGGGGGGATCGAACAGCGGGTGCATCCAACACTGGTGCCGCGCGCCAGCGCCATTGCCCGGGTGGATAATGTGCTCAATGCCGTGTCCCTTGAAACCGACCATATTCAGGAATTGATGCTGGCCGGTCCCGGCGCGGGCGGTTCTGCTACCGCCGCCTCTGTGCTGGCGGATATTCTGGATATTGCCCGTGGACATAATGTGCCCCCGCTGGGCATGCCCACCAATGAACTTGCCAGCTATGAACGGGCCCCGATGCAGGCCCATAAAGGGGGGTATTATATCCGCTTGAACGTGCGCGATGTGCCCGGCGCCTTGGCCGCCATTACGACACGGTTTGGACAAAGTGATATTTCCCTTGAAAGCGTTATCCAGCGCCCGGACCTCAAAGCCCCCCCCGCCATTGCCGATCAGGGCGAAACCCGCACCCTTGTACTCATAACACAGGATACGCTGGAAAGCGCGGTACGCAAGGCGCTGGAACAGGTTGCCGACGATGGTTATACTGTTGGCGCACCCCAGCTGATCCGCATCGAAAGTTTTTGATTTTCCAGATTGAAAGTACACCCCATGTCCGCTGACGATCCCCGGTATTTTCTCAATATTGACCGATCGTTTTCAGGCAAATCGTGGACTGACCGGCTGGATATTGCGGCCCAGCGTCAGGCCACAGCCATCGCCCAGCATCACGGTATTTCCGATATCCTGGCGCGAATTCTGGCCGCACGCGGGGTGGGTGTTGAACAGGCCGAGACATTTTTAACCCCCACGATTCGTGAGTTGATGCCCGATCCTTCTTCAATGACGGATATGGATGGTTTTGCCGAGCGCCTGGCTTGTGCCATTTCAAATAAGGAACAAATTGCCCTGTTTGGCGATTATGATGTGGATGGCGCCAGTTCATGCGCCATGATGTTGCGTTTTTTGCGTGGGTTTTCTTTGTCGCCAACCTGCCATATTCCCGACCGGATATTTGAAGGGTATGGCCCCAATATCCCGGCAATCAACACATTGATTGATGAGGGCGCAACCCTGCTTGTTCTGCTTGATTGTGGCACCACCAGCGTTGAGGCGGTGGCCCATGCCCGCAGTCGGAACTGTGATGTGCTTATTCTGGATCACCATCTGGCCACCGGCGATTTGCCTGATGCCAACGCATTGGTGAACCCGAACCGGGCTGATGACCTGTCCGAACTGGGCTATTTATGCGCGGCCGGGGTAACCTTTATGGCATTGGTAGCCACCAACCGGGTTTTGCGAAACGCCGGGCATGAACAGTTTGCCGACCTGATGTCGCTGGCGGATTTGGCCGCTCTGGCCACCATTTGCGATGTGGTGCCCCTGAAAGGGCTGAACCGGGCTCTGGTGGTGCGTGGTATCTCCATTATGCGTCAGGGTAAAAACCCCGGCATTGCCGCGCTTGCTCTGGCCGCGCGCCTTAACGGGCCAATTGCCCCCCAGCATCTGGGGTTTATGATCGGCCCGCGCATCAATGCGGGGGGCCGCATAGGTGATGCCGGGCTTGGCACCAAGCTGCTCGCCACCAATAACGAAGAGGAAGCCATGTTTATCGCGGCTCAATTGGATGAGCTTAACACCGAGCGCCAGAGCATCGAGGCGCAGGCGGTGGAAGAGGCCATTGCAGTGGCGGACGCGGAAATCGGGCAGGGGGAAGGGCCGGCGGTGCTGGTTTTGGCCTCTGAAAGCTGGCACCCCGGCGTTGTGGGGCTGGTGGCCTCACGCCTCAAAGACCGCTTTAATCGCCCCGCCTTTGCCATTGCCATGCGTCCCGATGGCACGGGAACCGGCTCAGGGCGTTCCCTGTCCGGGGTTGATCTGGGCAATGCGGTTTTAATGGCGGTTGAGGGGGATTTAATTGAGAAGGGGGGCGGTCATGCCATGGCGGCGGGTGTTTCCCTTGGCCAAAACCAGATTGCGGGTTTTCGTGCGCATTTGAATGAGGTGTTGGAGCAACAGGTGAGTGTTGCCAGAGACAGGGCCAGCATAAAAATCGACGCCGCAATTACCGCACGCACCGCCACCCCCGATTTTGTCAACTCCCTGAGCGAGGTTGGCCCGTTCGGGATGGGAAATCCTTCGCCTGTGTTTGCGCTGGCCTCTCATTTTATCACCTTTTCAAAAGTTGTCGGCAAGGGTGGCCATGTCCAGTTTTCGCTGAAAAGCGGCGACGGGGCGAACCTCAAGGGTATTGCTTTTCGCGCTGCATCATCTGATCTGGGACAAGCCATTCTCAACGCCCCCAAGGATAAACCCTTTCATTTTTGCGGCACTTTGAATGTGGATTATTGGCAGGATCGCGCGCGGGTGCAAATGCGCCTGATCGATATGGCAGACCCGACCAAATCAGCCTGGTAGGCTGAATAATTCCGGCCGGCCTTGCAAACGCCGCAAACTGGCTCCATATTTATCTTGACAGTTTGAATTCTTATACAACCAATTTGCAGGTGGTATTATGGGTGATAGCGTTTACGGAGCCAATACGGGAGACCACAATTCCGCCGATACACCGGGGCCGATAACCGGTTTGCTTTCCCGCGTTATTGAATGGGGGGGCGCCAAACTGCTTGGTACGCCTCAAAACGGGGCACTCAGTGTTCATTTTCCCAACGGACGCAGTAGAACTCTGGGGGATCCCCGCAGTGGCGTTCATGCAGAACTGATTTTCAAAAACTTCAGGGTTTTGCCGCGCTCAATGCGTCGCGGTACTGTTGGCTTTGCCGCCTCTTATATCAAAGGGGATATTGAAAGCCCTGATTTGACAGCGCTTTTTCTTTTCTTTCTGCGAAATCTGGAAAATTTTTCCAATCCCGCCTCGGCCCTGTTTCACCGGGCAACAAAAGACCTGACATTTCATCTGAAAAATGCCAATTCCCGGGCCGGGTCAAAAAGAAATATTGCCGAACATTATGATCTGGGCAATGATTTTTATGCGCAATGGCTGGATCCCTCGATGACGTATTCATCCGCTGTTTTTGAGCCCGAAACCCTCAGCCTTGAGCAGGCTCAGATGAAAAAGTATCACCAGATTGCACAAATGGCGGGGGTAAAACCGGGCGATTCAGTGCTTGAAATCGGCTGTGGATGGGGCGGGCTGGCCGAAGTTCTGGCGCGCGATTATGATGCCAGTGTTTATGGCATTACTTTATCAGGAGAGCAGTTGCGTTATGCCAGAAACCGACTGGAAAAGGCGGGTCTGGATAAAAAGGCAAATCTGGTATTTGAAGACTATCGCGATACAGGCGGTGAGTTTGATCATGTGTGTTCAATCGAGATGATTGAAGCGGTGGGGGAGGAGCACTGGCCCCGATATTTCTCAACGCTTTATGATCGCCTCAAGCCGGGCGGAACGGCTGCGGTGCAGGCCATCACCATTGACGAAGCTCATTTTGATTCCTATCGCGCCGGCCCTGATTTTATCCAGCGTTATATTTTTCCCGGCGGTATGCTGATGACAAAATCCGCCATGTATGAACAGGGGAAAAAGGCCGGTCTGGTTTTGGAAAATACGAAAAATTTTGGCCATTCTTACGCAAAAACCCTGGCCCTTTGGCGCAAGAAGTTCCTTGATCGCTGGCCCGCGATTGCCCCCCTTGGGTATGACGAAGCCTTTAAGCGCAAGTGGCTGTATTACCTGTCCTATTGCGAGGCGGGTTTTTCCGAAGACTTCATTGATGTGGGGACTTATCAATATCGGCGGCCAAAATCCTGAGCGAAGCCAGATAAGCGGGCAAACAGCAGCCATCATGAAGCGATTAAAGAGCGAGCCGGCCAACTTTTTGGCCGCCCCATCGGAG
>WFOP01000261.1 GCA_015487985.1 Hyphomicrobiales bacterium | reverse complement strand
GCGTCAGATGTGTATAAGAGACAGGCCTCCTGCTGGTCAATTTTTTTTGGAAGTGCCAGCTTGTAGGATGCACCGGCAAGCATTTGCTCAATGCCCTCAGCAGGCGTTTCCCGGGAGGGAACATAAAGAGCAAACAAGCCTCCCCCGAACCCGCCGGCCCTTGCTTTGGGCATATCAATATGGGCTTTATAGCCGCGCTCAAAAATTTGAGCCGGATTGCTGGCCTTAAGGGCTGCCAGCTTGGACAATACATCCACATGCCCGTCAAAAATAGCTGGAGTTGAAAAATCGTTCATGTTTGCCACCATGGGACGCAATGTAGCATGATGTTAAAAAACAGCAATTTGAAATAATGAAGTCAGGTGCTTGAGAGATGCTTTTTTCCCATTTGCAAAAAACCGCCGGTTTTGCCCCCCCCGCAAGCGGATTGCACATTCAGGACAGTTTTGTCTCCTATGCGGATATGGCAAAAAGGGTGGAACATCTGGCTGCCGGGTTCTTGTCATTAAATATGGAACGCGGGGCGCGCATTGCCATTTTTATGCCCAACGGTCCCGATTTTTTTATGGTGACCTATGCGCTGGCGTCCCTTGGGGCCATTGCTGTTCCGGTAAATGAAGTATCGGGAAATGCTGAACTTGAATGGTTGGCGGAACAGTGTGGTTTTGCCGCCATTATTGCCGCCAGTGAATTGCTGGCTCCGGCAGATAAACTGGCCCGGTACGGGGCACGGGATACGACCCCGATTATAACTCTGTCGCATTTGGAAAATTCAAAACCCAGCATAGAGAAACTGCTTGATACACCGCCAGAAATTCTGCCTGATCTGGGGCCTGAAACCGTGGCATCCTACCTGTTGTCCTCCGGCTCAACGGGCCGTCCAAAACTGGTGCCTCACACCCATGGCCAGCTTATCGCATGCGCTGAAATTGCTTCAACCAGCCTCAACCTCACCCCAGATGACATGATATTGAACGCCTTGCCGGCCCACCATGCTTTTGGCTTTCTCAATGGCTGTTTTGAAGTGATGAGCGCGGGGGCCTCGACATATTATTGGGCCGACCCCGGACCCCTGATATTATCCAGAAAACGCTTTATTGACCTGTTAAAGAGGGCAAAAATCACCGTTATGCCCGGCGTGCCTTATATTTATCAAACCCTTTCCCAATTGCGCCAAAGTGTTCACCTGCCGGATTTAAGGCTGGTTTATTCCAGCGGCATTGCCCTGAAACGCTCCATATTTGATGCGTTTCAGCAACGCTTTAACCTGACTTTGTTTCAAGGGTATGGCTGTACGGAAACCGGCATGATTTCCCTGAATGGGGCGCAAGGTCGCCATTCCCCATGGAATTCGGTGGGCTGCGCCTCGCCGGGGGTTGAGGTGGAAATTCTTGACATGGAGGGGCATGCGCAAAATCAATTGGGTATCGGGGAACTGTTTGTTCGGACCCCGGCCCTGATTGGGGGCTATGTAAATGCCACGCCCCAGCAAAATGCGAGCTTTGTTAAGGGGGGCTATCTCACCGGTGACCTGGGCCGGTTTGATGCTGATGGCAATATTTTTATCACCGGGCGCACAAAGCTGATTATTGAAGTGGCCGGGGACAAGGTTGACCCGCTGGAGGTGGAGGATATTTTATGCCTGTCCCCGCAGGTGGCAGAAGCGGTCGTTGTGGGGGTGCCGGACCCGCGCACCGGCGAACAGCGGCTCAAGGCCTTTATCGTGCAAAGGGATGAAATAACATCTGAGCAGTTACAGGCTTTTTGCCGTTCAAGAATGATGGGTTTCAAGGTGCCCGAGATAATCGAATTTATTGATAAAATTCCAAAGAGCGCAACGGGAAAAGTTCAGCGCGGCAAGCTGATATAGTGGTATTCAGATACGCGTGCTTACATATTGAGCCAGGCGATTGGCGCTGATGAACAGTTCCGGGGAGATGTCATCGTCTTCAATTTGAATATCAAAGCGGGTTTCAACGAACTGAATCAACCGCACGATATTGAGGGAATCAAGCAATCCCGCGCCAATCAGGTCGGTATCTGCATCAATGATGAGGCAGGGGTTTGAACCGGCCAGAAGCGTTTCGAGATGGGCAATGATTTCGTTGGCGATCTCTGGTTTTTCCATTTTTTGCTCCCCCCATACGAGTTTAATTTACAACAAGCCACCCCGTTTTGTTGGCCTTTATTTGTGTGGCTTGTTTTTGTGTAATTCTTAGCTGAATATTGTCTGGGCAACCAACACAAATTGACGTTGAGCTTGATATGCCCGCCAGATATCAGTTTCTTGGGGCCTTTTTGTAAACAGATGAATGATTCTGCATCAGATAAAATTGCAATTGAGCAACGCGCGCTGGGTGAGCAGGAGAGGTTGCTGAACAATATTCATCGCTTTGGCGGCCTGACCGGTGTGCAGGTGATGCACCTTGAGGGACCGCTTTCAAGTGAAAAAGTGCGCGCCGGGCTGAACTGGTTGCAGGCGCAACACCCCCTGTTGCGAGCCCATATGAAAATTCTGGGGCCGGGCATTGCTGCGGGCATACCCTGGTTTTATTGGCGGCGCGCCTTCAGGCTGGGGGGCACCAGACCCATTCCCTTGAAGCTGATCCGGAACGCTCAGCCGGACGATTGGCTTGATGAAATGCAACGGCAATTAAATAAGCCCGTTTCCGGCAGGAAAATGCCGCAAGTGCGCGCCGTTTTGATGCGGATTAAGGATCAGCCCGAACAAAACATATTCATGCTGGCAACCAATCACGCCATTGCCGATGCTCAGGCCGCCAACATGCTGACCCGGCAACTGCTTGAATTTTTCGGGGGAACAGGAATAACGGCGGCTGAAAAAAATGCAGGTAATCTGAATATGAGTGATCTGCCCCCGGCCATGGAGGAGCGGGTTCCGGCAAAATCACGCGACAAAAACCGTTCCTATCAGCCCGCCATAAGACTGCCCACAGCTTTCACCTGGCCCTGGCAGCGTCAGACGCGGGTGGTGAAGGGGGAGCTTGGTGTGGAAGTGAGCAAAAAACTCAATAGATTGCTGGCACAAAAGCAAACCTCCCTGCACGGGCTGCTTAGTGCCAGTGCCTTAAAGTTTCTGGGTCGCCAAAACAATATGGATGAGTTGACATTGCTCTCAAATGTTGAGCTTCGTCGCATGTGTAAACCCAAATTGCCGGAGGAAACCTTTGGCTGTTATATTGATATCGTGCGCACCCGCCACCGGCTGGATGTGCCCCTTTGGGAATTGGCCGCGCAGATCAAATTCAAACTGATAATGACGCTGGCGCGGGATCAGGGGGGGGCATCGCTGATAAAAATGCCCACCTGGGAATTTTATCGTCATGAAGGATGGGCGGCCATAAAATCGGGCATGCGCCTTGATGCCATAACCGTCACCAGCGCCGAGGCGGCAGATATCGGCTCAACCTGTGGCGACATCTGTTTGAAGGATCTCACGCTGTGCGTTTCTCTTGGCACCGTGGGGGCGAACTATTTCCTGATTTCCATGGAACGCGAGGGATCACTAAGGCTTAATCTTTGTTATGTGCACCCCGGGGTAAGCGACGCCGGGGCCGGGGCGTTACTTGAAAATCTGATCGCTGATTTGAAGAATGTCGTATCCGAGGGGGATTAGCGGCCTGCCTTTGAAACGCTGTATTATTTTCTTTTGACATCGGGTGCTATGCCAACAGAAACAAATTCCATGGCACTGGAACAGTTCAAACGGGGTGATCAGTTTTGCCAATGGTGGCGGGAACGAAGTGAGCTGTCGCGAGATACCATATTGGTGCCTCATAGGGGCATATATGGGCGCTGGTCTGAAACAAATAAGCTGAAATTACGAACCGCATTTTACTGCTCAAAAAGCATTTGCATTAACTTGTAATATCTATATACCTAGTTTTATGGATATTAAAAATGTCGTACACGCCCTGGATGCACTTGCACAAGAAAACAGACTTTCTATTTTCCGGCTTCTTATCGAGATTGCCCCGAAGGGCATGATGGTTGGGGCCATTGGCGAACACATGGGTATGCCTGCCGCTACATTGTCATTTCATTTAGATAAATTGCGCCATGCCGGGCTGATATCCAGTCGCCGCGAAGGCAGGGCCCGTATTTATACGGCCAATTACGACACGCTGGTGGGCACTCTCAAAT
>WFOP01000260.1 GCA_015487985.1 Hyphomicrobiales bacterium | reverse complement strand
GGGTATTTGCCTGAAGCACAAAAGCGCTGAGCATATCGGCAACGTTGCGCAATTGTGATCGCTGAACCGGTACCTGATCAACGCGCGGTTGCAGGGGAGGATCAACCACAAAGGCGGTTACATTTGCATTGGCATATTGAACTCTGACATCAACGGTATCCTGTGGCGAACGGGTGACGAGCTGAAAATTTTCCCCGGTATATGCGCCCCCGCTCGAGGTGCCCGAAACATCAATGCTGGCGGAGCCCCGGGCAACAAGATTACCCAGACCCGCAACATTTGCATCAAGGTTCAGGGTATAGGTGGAGCCTGTGTCGTTCAGCCTGATATTCATGTCGGCAACAATCGTGCCGGCTACCGAGAGCACATATTTGGCGTCCACCGTCAGGGGCGTGGCTGCAAGGGATGCAGAGCCAAAGGAAACAAGGGAAAAAATGCCAAGGGCGGCAAGAGATTTTTTTGCTCTATGTGATTGAATGTGTGCACAGAATGAATTGGGCAGTTTGCAGTCGGGCATCTTCTTTTGTATTCTTTCATTCAAGCTGTGGTCCACCAGGGGCAACAGGATGGTTTTTGCGTGCAAAAACACTCAGGCATGCACTTAAACGAATCAGATTATTGCTCAGAATGCCCTTGTAACCGGCGATATTCAAGGCGTTCGGGGCAATGTAATGAAATCGCGGTGCGATTAGATGCGGGTTGTGCTTGACTGGAAGCTCAGGTTTGCCTATTTAGGCTCGACTTTTTCAACTACAAACCTGTGTTTGGTTAGGGAGGCTTTTTGAGTTTCCTGAGGTTTCGCAAGTGGTTTGGAGTGACTTTTGGATAATTCGCCCCCGGCTTTTGTTGCATGGGGGCAGGTTTTAGGATTTGAATATCATGGCACGGCGTTGTGAACTAACCGGCAAAGGTGTGATGACGGGGAATAATGTGAGCCACGCGCTCAATCGGACCCGTCGTCGGTTTTTGCCCAATCTTTGTAATGTAACTTTGATGTCCGAGGCTCTTGAACGCTCCGTCAAGCTCAAGGTTTGTGCTCAGGCATTGCGCACGGTAGAGCATCGTGGCGGTTTGGATCTGTTTCTGCTTAAGGCAAAAGATGCCGAACTGTCCAAGCGTGCATTGCTGGTGAAACGCGAAGTTAAAGCGGCTTTGGCCTCTTAAAGACTTCTGCCGATACGGTTACTTTCTTTGGCGGTGGGCATATGTGTGTCCGCCGTTTTTGTTTTTGTCGCGTTGGGTATTTCCCGAAGGGCGACCAGTTTCAGGGGTGCATTGATTATGCTCACTCGTTTTAAGCCCGCGCAGTTTTTGCCATTTGTGGGCGCCATGGCATTTATTGTCGTTCTTTCCAACTTTCTGGTTCAATTTCCGGTTGAAGCAAGCCTTGGTGGTTTGAATCTTGCAGATTTGTTGACCTGGGGAGCATTTACCTATCCGGCGGCGTTTCTGATTACCGACCTTACCAATTCACGGTTTGGCACGGGTGGCGCGCGCCGGGTGGTGCTGGTGGGGTTTGTGGTGGCGGTCGGCCTGTCGTTCTGGCTGGCCACGCCGCGCATTGCCATTGCTTCGGGGACCGCATTTTTTATGGCGCAGATGCTGGATGTGAGCGTATTTGACCGCCTGCGGGGGGGCATATGGTGGCGCGGGCCGCTGGTTTCTTCCGTTTTGGGGTCGATTCTGGACACAATGTTATTTTTTTCCCTGGCTTTTGGGGCGTCTTTTTCCATGCTGGGCAGTGTGGATGGCTTTGTTGGCGAGATGTCTCCGCTTTTGGGGATTATGGAATTTGAGGCCCCGCGCTGGGTGTCGTGGGCAATGGGGGATTTTGCGGTAAAAATGCTGGTGGCGCTGGCCATGCTGGTGCCTTATGGGATTTTACGGCATAAAATCGGCAGCAGGGCAGTAAGTGTTTCGTCATAGCTGCTTTGCCAAAGGATTTGGTTCCTGGCAACGCAACCTAGTCTGGAAGCTCAAATTCAAGCAATAAAGTGCGTTGCCAATTGTTGAAATTGTTATCGGACATCAACATGAGGCGGGTTGATCCGTCCGCAATTTTGCGCACGCCCAGTGCTTCCATATTGTCAGTGTCTCCGCCTACGCCGCTTAAAATGACCTTGCCGGTCAGCAGTGCGCTGGGGCGCACATCCTGCGCTTCAAAGCGTCGAATTTGCATGGTGAAACCAAATAAATTCGTGCCCCGTTCCAGTATCAGCAAATCACCATTGGGCAGAAATTTGCAATCGGTCGGATTAAACCCCCGGTGGCGTTCAAGGGAGAGTTCGCCCTTGTCGCGTTTGCCCAGCAACCAGGCGGAGTGATTGTTGTCTTTGTTGCGCAGGTCTTCGGTGATCAAAAGGGTAGAGCCGGCGATGGGGGAGGTGTCGGTGGCGATACAGGTGGATTCAAGGGACTTGTTGGTGCGCAGATCGCTCAGCCAGTCAGGAATGACAACTTCACGCGCTGCGCCAACCGGGCGGCCGGCGCGCACATCAAAATCAGCAACACGGGTCAGGTTTTCAAAACTCACCCGAATGGCGGCGGCGCGGCCATTGCGATAGATTGTGTCGATGGCTTCGGCGTCCCGGGAATAGTTTTCCGGCAGGGGATTGCCACTTGAATTTCTGATGGGCGCCATTTCAACATCGTTAAATCCTATTATTTGACCGCGTTCAAAAATCAGGCTGCCGGATATAAATTGACCTCGGTCAGTTATTGCAATCCATTGATCTTGCGAGATAAATGTAAGGCCGGAAATGCCGCCAAAGTTTTCCGGTCCTGCAAGTACAATGCCGCCACGCCAAATCAGATCGCCAATTTTTTCCCCAATGGGGCGAGACTGATATTGTTCAATGATTTCAGAAGTAATTTGTACCGGTACGGCCCTTGTGGGGGTAACCACCACTCCAAACGCAAACACGGCTATTGCTGCCAGGTGTATAAGTCTGGTGTTGAGGGGGTTTTTCATCCCGCACGCCGCCTTCGTCGCATGGTGCGATCAGGTCTTGTTGCGGGGTTTTCATCAAACAGATCTGCAAGATTATCGGTCAAGGCGCCGGCCAGCTCCTCTGCATCGAGCAGGGTTACAGCGCGCGAATAATAGCGGGTAACGTCGTGCCCGATGCCCACAGCCACCAGTTGCACGGGGGAGCGGGTTTCAATTTCTTCGATAACCTGACGCAAGTGGGCCTCCAGATAATTTCCCTGATTTACGCTCTGGGTGCTGTCATCCACCGGGGCGCCGTCTGAAATAACCATTAATATGCGGCGACTTTCGGGCCGCCCCAGAAGCCGCTGATGCGCCCATTGCAGGGCTTCGCCGTCGATGTTTTCCTTGAGCAGGCCCTCGCGCATCATCAGGCCCAGATTATCGCGGGCATGCCGCCAGGGTTGGTCGGCGGACTTATAGATGATGTGGCGGATGTCGTTCACGCGGCCCGGATTTTGCGGGCGGTTGGCTTCAAGCCAGTCTTCGCGCGAGCGTCCACCCTTCCAGGCGCGGGTGGTGAAGCCCAGAATTTCCACCTTTACACCGCACCGCTCAAGGGTGCGGGCAAGAATGTCGCCGCAAATGGCGGCAATGGTGATGGGGCGTCCGCGCATGGAACCTGAATTGTCAATCAGCAGGGTGACAACGGTATCGCGAAATTCGGTGTCGGTTTCCCGCTTGAAGGAAAGGGCCTGCATGGGGTCGATGATGATGCGGGGCAGGCGGGCGGCGTCGAGCACACCCTCCTCAAGATCAAACTGCCATGCGCGATTTTGCTGGGCCATCAGGCGGCGCTGGAGTTTGTTGGCAAGGCGGGCAACAGCTCCGTGCAGGGAATCCAGTTGTTTATCAAGCAGGGCGCGCAGCTGGCCCAACTCCTCTGGGGGGCACAGATCGGCGGCGGATACGATTTCGTCAAATCTGGTGGTAAAAATCTTGTAGTGGAAAGCATTGGCCAGCGCGTTGGCCCCCTCAGGCAGGGATT
>WFOP01000259.1 GCA_015487985.1 Hyphomicrobiales bacterium | reverse complement strand
GTGCAGGGTACGCCGGGAATTATCAATGCCATAATGTTTGCAAAGTGCATCCAGTCCCACCCTGGCGCCGGGATGTTTTTCCCGGGCCATTTGAACCGTGTCAATGACCGGGTTTTTTAACTGGGAAACGTTGATTTTGACCAGTTCGGCATTCAAAAATCCCATATCAAACGGCGCGTTGTGGATGATGAGTGTTGAGGATTGAATGAAGTGTAAAAATTCTTCATAAATTGAGCCAAATACGGGTTTGTCGGATAAAAACTGCTCACTCAGGCCGTGAACGCGAAAGGCTCCTTCAGGCATATCGCGTTCCGGGTTAATATAGGTGTGATAGGTTTTGCCGGTGGGTATATGATTTATCAGTTCCACACAGCCGATTTCAACGATGCGATCACCGTCCTGATGTGAAAATCCAGTGGTTTCAGTATCCAGTACAATTTCCCGGGTCATGGGTATCCTAAAATATTTAAGAATTGAGCCGGTATCGGCTGGCCATATTCATTTGCCAGTGTGGGGCCGGGCCGCCAAAATTGCCAGACATCGAGCCGCTATATCCACAACCTGCTCTTTTGTTTTTTGCAGGCTTTGGTTGGTATCTATTTCAAAATCGGCCTGTTTTCTTTTTTGGTCCTGAGGCATTTGACGTGCCAGAATTGTTTCAAGTTTTTCTTTAGTCATATTGGGACGGGACAAGGCTCTTTTGAGTTGTTTGCGTTCGTCACAATATGTGACCGCGATGGCATCCAGTTCATATTGATTTTTCCCTTCAAACAGCAGGGGAATATCCACCACCAGCAATTTGTCCTGGTTCTTTATGGCCCGGGCAAGGGTTTTATCAAAATGCTGTTTGACCAGAGGATGGATGATTTTTTCCAAGGGGGCGATTTTTGCTGGCTCTTTAACCAGTATTTCTGCCAAAACCTGCCGATCCACACGATTGTTCTTTATCGCCTGGGGAACGATTTTTGACACGAAAGGCACCGCTTCTGCTTCATAAAGTTCGTGAACTGCGGCGTCGGCAGAAAATGTTGCATAGCCAAGTTGCTCAAACATATTCAGTACGGTTGATTTACCCGTTGCTATGGAACCGGTCAGACCCAACAAAAAAATATCTGGATTTTTGGTATGGGTAATTGTCATTGAACCCGCCTCAAGATTAGGTTTGTCAAAGTCTGCTCAGGATTATCTGGCGCAGTTCATCGTTTACAACGGGTTTTACGCCAAACCATTTTTCAAATCCGGGGGCTGCCTGATGCAATAACATGCCCAGGCCATCCACGGTTTTCAAGCCCTGTCTCCGGGCATCTGCAAGCAGGGGTGTCATTAACGGGGTATAGACAATGTCATGAACCAGGGCATGTTTGGGTAATGCTGCAAGGTCAAGATTGTCAAATTTTGTATTGTTTAAGCCAACCGAGCTGGTGTTGATCAACAAATCGCTTTGACCTGCATGTTTTTCAAACTCCTCTAAGGTGCCTGCCTTAACTTTTGAAATTTTGTTGCTTTTATTGAACCATTGGGCCAGCCCCTGAGCGTTTGACACTGTTCTGTTCAAAATGATTATTCTGGCGGCGGCGCGATGCAGGAGTGCGCCAATGATGGCGCGGGCAGCACCGCCTGCCCCCAAAACTATGGCCTGATTGAGATTTTTGTGCCAACGGGGCGCAAATTGGTCCAGATTGGCGGCAAATCCATAAGCATCCGTATTGTCACCTACCAGTTTTTTGCCATCAAAGTACAGCGTGTTAACAGCGCCGATTTGTTGCGCTGTTAAGGTGGTGGCGTCGCAATAGCGCATAATATGCTGTTTATGGGGCAGGGTAATGTTGGCGCCAATATAATTTTTGACTCGCAGATCCGTAATAAAGTCAGCCAAATTGCCCGGCGCGACGTCCAGGGCAATATAACGGGCGTCTATGCGAGCGGATTTTAGCCAGTGATTGTGAATGTGGGGGGATTTGGAATGGGAAATTGGGTGACCGATTACCAGTGCTGTTTTTTGTGATCGAGGGCTCATTTTATCGGTGTGCCTTAAATTCTGCATGCTTGTTTATTATAGAATCAGTTGCTTTGAGAAAGAATGCTGATGCTCCCTTTGTTATACAGGGAGACAGGGGGGGTGTGTGGACAAAGTTGAATGCTTTTAGACTTTGAGAAGGTTTGTCCCATCTGACTGCCAATTTATTCAGAGTTAAATCGGCGTGGCATTAAATACACAGGGTTGTGATTTATGGGTATATGGTCTGATAGAGAGGAATTTGCTTTTCGAGATTTTTCCACAGGTTGCGTTGGCCTGGTTCTTTAATCTGCTTGATTAACTTTTTGTTAACGTTTGGTTTTTTTTCAGTATTGTCCGCTGTTTAATTTTTGTTAAGGTTTTAGAATGGTGGATGTTTGCTCTTGATGAATTTTGGGGATTGATGCGGATAATTTTTAGTTCCCGTTATGCACGTTCATAATAATAAAGATTAAAACAAAAAGATTCTTATCTTCTTTTATTGAAAGCCAGATTGAGCCTAGATTAGAGAAATTAAATAACAAAATTCGAAAAAAGAAATTTTAAACGGGTCACTTGCAATCAACTGATAAGCCCTCTAAAAAACAGGTCCCTCCTTTTCGATTTTCAAATCGTTTTTCAATTTGTTAAATTCCTGCAAACACCTGACAAAGGTATGACTGGTTTATGAAAAATCTAAAATTGCGTGAACTCAAAGAAAAAAGTCCCGCTGAACTTTTAGCATTTGCCGACAGTATAGATGTGGAAAATGCCTCTACACTGCGCAAACAGGAACTTATGTTTGCAATTCTGAAAATTCATGCTGATAAAGATATTGATATTATCGGTGAAGGTGTCGTTGAAGTTCTTTCAGACGGTTTTGGTTTTTTACGCTCCCCAGATGCAAATTACCTTCCCGGTCCTGATGATATTTATGTAAGTCCTTCACAAATAAGAAAATTTTCTCTTCGAACTGGGGATACTGTTGAAGGGCAAATTCGTTCACCCAAGGATGGGGAAAGATATTTTGCGCTTTTGAAGGTAAACCGAATTAATTTTGAAGAACCTGAAAAAGCAAAGCATACTGTTAATTTTGATAACCTGACGCCTCTTTATCCTGATGAGCGTTTGGTAATGGAAGTATCAGACCCCACGATCAAGGATAAAAGCGCCCGTGTGATAGATCTGGTGGCGCCAATGGGCAAGGGACAACGCGCTTTAATCGTGGCGCCGCCCCGAACCGGTAAAACGGTTTTGTTGCAAAATATTGCGCAGTCCGTGGCCCATAATCACCCTGAATGTTATCTGATAGTTTTGCTGATTGATGAACGTCCCGAAGAAGTAACGGACATGCAGCGATCGGTAAAAGGGGAGGTTATTTCTTCAACCTTTGATGAGCCGGCAACGCGGCATGTCCAGGTGACTGAAATGGTATTGGAAAAGGCCAAGAGGCTGGTGGAACATGGTCGTGATGTTGTAATTCTGCTTGATTCCATTACCCGGCTGGGCCGAGCCTATAACACCGTTGTTCCCTCTTCAGGCAAGGTGCTTACCGGTGGTGTGGATGCCAATGCTCTACAACGGCCCAAGAGGTTTTTTGGCGCCGCACGAAACATTGAAGAGGGTGGCTCTTTGACAATTATTGCCACAGCGCTGATTGATACGGGCAGCCGTATGGATGAAGTGATTTTTGAAGAATTCAAGGGAACTGGAAATTCTGAGTTGATTCTTGATCGCAAGGT
Organism: Hyphomicrobiales bacterium; assembly: GCA_015487985.1. Taxonomy (GTDB): domain Bacteria; phylum Pseudomonadota; class Alphaproteobacteria; order Rhizobiales; family Devosiaceae; genus DROE01. The sequence goes on along the minus strand of WFOP01000259.1, from coordinate 6,339 downwards.
TTCAGATCGACGGATTTTCCCGGCAATGGATATTACTAAATCCGGTACACGCAAAGAAGAGCTGATCGTTGATCCGGAAATTTTGAAGAAAATGTATGTATTGCGGCGTATTCTTACCCCCATGGGTACTGTTGATGCGATGGAGTTTTTATTGGATAAGTTGCGTCAGACCAAAACCAATAGTGATTTCTTTGATTCTATGAATACCTAGAGATGGCAATGGTGAATGACACCATTGCTGCTCTGGCAACTGGAGACCTACCGTCCGGTATTGCTATTATTCGTATTAGCGGTCCCAAGTGCAAATATATTTTAAATATATTCTCAATAAAATCTCCTGTCAGGCGAAAGTTGACGCTCTGCAATATAGTTGACCCGGAAACAGGTCAGATAATTGACCAGGGCATGGTATTTTATACTTCTGGACCCAAGAGTTTTACTGGGGAGGATATTGTAGAACTGCATGTTCACGGGTCTGTTGCTGTTGTGCAAAAGATGCTGGATGTAATTTCTTCAATTAAGGGTGTTCGTCTGGCACAGGCGGGGGAATTTAGTCGACGTGCTTTTGAAAATGGCCGCCTGAATCTGAGTGAAATTGATGGTTTGGGGGACTTGCTCCAGGCGGAGACGGAAGGTCAGCGTCAGCAGGCCATTGCACGCTATAATGGTGGTCTGACGCAGATTGTTGATGGCTGGCGAAAAGTTCTTATTCAAAATCTTTCGGTGCTTGAGGCCTTTTTGGATTTTTCGGATGAAGAGGATGTTGCGGGATTGGATTTACAATCCATGGCTCTGGACCTGAAAAAAATTGCCGAGGAAATAAAATTTCGAATTGAAGGTTTTAAGTTTGGCCGAATCGTTAGAAAGGGATTTCGTGTTGGCCTGCTTGGTCTGCCAAATGTTGGAAAATCCAGTATTATCAACGCGCTAACACGCTTAAATCGGGCAATTGTGACGGATGAACAAGGCACCACACGGGATATTCAGGAAGTTCAGTTAGATTTGGGTGGGCGGTTGGTCTTGTTGCTTGATAGTGCCGGCATCCGCGAAGCTGCCAGCAAGGCGGAGCGGGAGGGTGTCAGGCGATCACTGGAAATGGCGGCGTCTTGTGATTTATTGCTTTGGGTCAGCGCAGAAGATGTTGCTCATAGCGAACAGAGGCCTGATTTTGAAGACTGTAATGTCGTTCATGTCCGTAACAAGGTTGATTTGTCCAGTTCGGCGGATAATGCGGTGAATATTTGTGCCCTGAAGGGGGAGATTGAGGCACTGGAATGCCGGATTGCCCTTGAATATGACAAATTGAGCCATAGTGGCGGAGTGAGCCTTATTTCCCGGGAAAGAGATGTAATGGCCCTTAGGGATGGCCTTGAGGGTTTAGTGCGTGTAATTGCGAAGCTGGATGAGGCAGGCCCCGGTGTCGATCTGGAATTGGCGGCGGAGGATCTTCGCCATTGTATTTTTTCTTTGCAGCGGTTACTGGGTCGGGTAGATGCGGAAGATGTTCTTGATCGTGTTTTTGCCGGGTTTTGTATCGGGAAATGATTCACGTGAAACACGTTCACCTTACCTGCTAAATTGATTCACGTGAAACATAACTGGCCGTGTGATTTATATGCGCAAATTTGATACAATTGTTGTCGGAGGTGGACATGCCGGGTGCGAGGCAGCTGCCGCGTCATCACGCCTGGGTGGTGCGACCCTGCTTATTACACACAGATTAAAAACCATTGGAGAAATGAGCTGTAATCCGGCTATGGGGGGCCTGGGCAAGGGGCATCTCATTCGCGAAATTGATGCATTGGGGGGCTTGATGGGGAGTATTTCCGATCAGGCGGGCATTCAATTTCGTGTGCTTAATCGCAAAAAGGGACCTGCGGTTCAAGGCCCAAGGGCCCAAATTGACCGTGCTCTTTATCGAAATGCCATGGGCAAGGCGCTTCGTGATATTGAACATCTTGAACTGTTGGAAGCAGAAGTGGATGATCTTTGGATCGAAAATGGTCGTGTGATCGGCGTTATTTTGCTTTCCGGGGAGCGCATTGGGGCAAAAAGTGTCGTTTTGACCACCGGCACCTTTCTAAATGGTATTATTCATTTGGGTAGCGAAAGTTCCCAGGCCGGGCGGGTTGGGGAAAAGTCGGTTTTGGGACTTTCCAGACGTCTTTATGGTCTGGGGTTGCAGATGGGTCGTCTTAAAACCGGAACACCGCCGCGCCTGAGCGCAAAAAGCATTGATTTTTCGCAATTGGATATCCAGCAAGGTGATGAAAATCCTCAACCTTTTTCCTTTTTAACCAAAGAGATAACGGGTGAGCAGGTTGATTGTGCCATTACCCATACAAATGAACGAACCCATGAGGTTATTCGGGAGAATTTGCATGTATCTGCGATATATTCGGGGAAAATTGACAGTTTGGGTCCACGATACTGCCCGTCAATTGAGGATAAGGTGGTGCGTTTTGAGGAGCGCAACAGCCATCAGGTTTTTTTAGAACCTGAGGGGCTGAAGGATGATCTTATTTATCCCAACGGTGTTTCTACGTCTTTGCCACTGGATATTCAGTTGAAGTTTCTCCAGACGATGGCTGGATTGGAGCAGGTTGAAATTATTCAGCCGGGTTATGCTGTGGAATATGATTTTGTGAATCCACAGGAATTGTCGCATTCTCTTGAATTAAACAGGTTGCCCGGCTTGTTTCTGGCCGGCCAGATCAACGGAACAACGGGTTATGAGGAGGCTGCCGCCCAGGGGTTGGTGGCCGGGGCCAATGCCGCTCTGAACAGCCTTGGAGAGCCAGCATTTGAGTTGTCGCGCACCCTGAGCTATATCGGGGTGATGATTGATGATCTTGTGATGCGGGGCGTTTCTGAACCGTATCGAATGTTTACCTCACGGGCTGAATTCAGGTTGCATTTACGCAGTGACAATGCCGACCAGCGTTTGACGGGCATTGGTATGAAGTTGGGCCTGGTGGATGACAGGCGCAAGGAACACTATCTTGGCAAAAAGCACAAACTGTCTATTGGTAAAGAGTTGCTGGAGCGACTGGAGGCGACGCCAAACCGCGCGGCCAAGTTCGGGGTGAATATAAATGCGGACGGTAAACGCCGCAGCGCGTTTGATTTGTTATCTTATCCGGGGGTTTCTGTGCAGGATGTAAAGAACATCTGGGGCGAGCTTGATGGTATTGAAGATGATATTTTATTGCAGCTGGCGGTTGATGCACGTTATGCGCCTTATCTTGAACGTCAGCAGCTTGATGTTGAACTGGTTCAAAAGGATGAGCGGAAAATTATCCCTGAGTGGATTGAATATATGTTGATCCCCGGCCTTTCCAATGAGCTAAAGGAAAAACTGCAAAGACACAGGCCGCGAACCATTGCCCAGGCTCAGCGGATTGAAGGGATTACACCGGCGGCCATATTGTTGCTGCTGGCCACTATTCGGCGTGGAAATAATTCAGGGACGGAACAAGCCGTTACGGCGCAATCTGAGACAGAACGACCCAAGGCACGTCAAAATGACTCCTGAAACTGACTTGATCCGCCTGTTGGAGGAGGTTGGCTTTGTTCCTGATCGGGATGTTTTGGAGATCAGGGCGGAACTGTTACAATTTGAAGAATTGCTTGTGAAGTGGCAGCGCATTCAAAACCTTGTTTCACGTGAAACATTGAATGAGTTTTGGCATCGCCATGTATTTGACAGTTTGCAGATATCTTCCTTGATTAAACGGTCGGTACGTCGGGTTATGGATATTGGCAGCGGTGGTGGTTTTCCGGCCATTCCCCTGGCGATTGCTCTTAAGGGACGTGGTATCGAATTTCACCTGATTGAAGCCAATAAACGCAAGGCGGCTTTTCTAAAAACGGTCTCGCGTCAATTGGATCTCGGGCTGTGGGTTCATGGGTGTCGCGTGGAGCAGGTTGATCCGGGGGATTTGGGGCAGGTTGATCTGATTACATCGCGCGCGACCGCGTCGCTTCAGCAATTGCTGGGATTGTCTTATCCATTCTGGTCAAAAAACACCTGTGCGTTATTTCATAAAGGTGTTGAATATCGTCTGGAATTAGAGGACTCTGGTGCCAAATGGGTGTTTAATGTGATAAGTGTACCCAGTAAAACAGATGATTCTGGTGTTATTTTGGATATTTCCCGGCTTCAATTGAAGTCAGGTTGAGTTGTCCGTGCAATGGCATCGGGTGATTGTTTGCTGGTTTAGTGAGTGAAATGGAGAATCGGTTGGGCGCGCGTATTCTTACTTTGGCCAATCAAAAAGGTGGTGTTGGAAAGACAACTACCGCAATAAACCTTGCGACCGCGTTGGCGGCTGTGGGGGAGCGTGTGCTTATTGTTGATGTGGATCCGCAGGGCAATGCGTCCACCGGGATGGGTATTTCAAGGCAGGCGCGTGATGTGTCCGCCTATGACGTTCTGGTGGGGGAGGCCCGAGTGGCGGAAGCGATGGTGCCAAGTACCGTTCCCGGCGTATCTCTGGTTGTTTCAACTATGGATTTGCTGGGGGTGGAGATGAGTATTGCCGCCGACCAGGACCGGGCCTATCGCCTGCATGCGGCGCTGAGTGATATGGCCGATGCCACCATTGACGGTCAGCCTATTACCTATGTGCTGATTGATTGTCCCCCTTCACTTAATCTGTTGACGATCAATGCGCTTGCGGCCGCAGATGCGGTTCTGGTGCCATTGCAATGTGAGTTTTTTGCCTTGGAGGGGCTGAGCCAATTGTTGCAGACAATTGAACAGATCCGCACAACCTTGAATGGGCGGCTGCATGTTCAGGGTATTGTGATGACAATGTTTGACCGGCGTAACAACCTTTCTGATCAGGTGTTGCACGATGTGCGCAGTGAAATGGGTGATTTGGTCTATAATACTGTTATTCCGCGAAATGTGCGCTTGTCCGAGGCACCTTCTTACGGCAAACCTGCATTATTATACGATTTGAAATGCGCTGGAAGTCAGGCTTACCTCAAGTTGGCCACCGAAGTTATCCGGCGCGAACGGCGCTTAAGCGCGGCATAAGGAATATTTGATGACTCAAAAGCCCTCACGACTAGGACGTGGCCTGGCGGCGCTGATTGGTGATGTTGCCCCCATTGATGGACCCCGGGTTCTTGAGCCCAGTGGCATCAAGCGGCTGCCGGTGGAATTTATCATTGCCAACCGGCATAATCCACGCCGGGAGTTTGATAATGATCAGTTGGAGGAATTGGCAAATTCCATTCGAGAAAAGGGTGTTATGCAGCCAATTCTGGTGCGCCCCAGCGACGTGGACCCTGATACTTATGAAATCATTGCCGGTGAGCGGCGCTGGCGTGCCGCCCAAAAGGCGGGGCTGCATGAAGTTCCGGTTATTATTCGCGAAGTGGACGACAAGGAGGCGCTTGAACTGGCCATTATTGAAAATGTTCAGCGTGCGGACCTTAATTCCATTGATGAGGCGCTTGGCTATGGCGAATTGATGGACAAATATGATTATACGCAAAATGATTTGGCCCAGGTGATCGGAAAAAGCCGCTCCCATGTGGCAAATACCATTCGCTTGCTGCGTTTGCCGGACGAAGTGAAGGGACTTTTGTCCAGTGGCGAATTAACGGCGGGCCATGCCCGCACTCTTATTACGGCGGATGATCCTTCCAATCTTGCGCAGCAGATTCTCAAGCTGGGCTTGTCTGTGCGTCAGGCCGAAGAAATGAGCCAGAAGCGCAAGGACAAGCAGAATAATCCGCCAAAGGCGCCGGCGCAGAAGAATACTGACAGCCTGGCACTGGAGAAGGAATTGTCTGATTTTCTGGGTATGCAGGTCAATTTGAAGGGCCGGGGCGAAAGTGGGAAACTTGAAATCCACTATAAGTCCCTGGAGCAACTCGATGCGATTTGTCGCCGGCTGAAAGCGGCAAAGTAAACCCAAAATTAACATGTCATGATGAGATGTGGGGCGCGCGTGGCAAAGGGGCGTGGCCAGCAAGCATGGCGGTGCTTGGGGCTGGAATATTACCCCGCGCCGGCGGGCTGGAATATTACCCCGCGCCGGCGGGCTGGAATATTACCCCGCGCCGGCGGGCTGGATTATTGCCTCGCGCCGGCGGGCTGGTAAATCCACGCCAGGTATATGCTAAGTCAATAACCTCAAATTTGAATTGAGGCTGGCAAAATCCGTAAGCAGCCTAAAGTATCCGTTTTGATCAAGCGCTAATTTTGGACCATTTTCTGTTATCTCTCAACAGGGAGTTAGCGGTTATGATGATTTTGCGCATGATTGTGGTTATGGCCACTTTTGCGGGTTTTCCAGCCTCGGTCATTGTCTTGTACTTAGT
>WFOP01000258.1 GCA_015487985.1 Hyphomicrobiales bacterium | reverse complement strand
GTGTTTAATGACTGGACCTTCCAGTCGTTCCCCTCCGGCCATGCCTCCACCATGTTTGCTTTTGCCACCGGCGTGATTTTTCTGTTTCCCAAACTGCGCTGGTGGGTTTTGACCCTTGCGGCGCTGGTGGGCCTGTCACGCATCATTATTGGGGTGCATTATCCCACCGATATTTTCGCGGGCTTTTTGTTTGGCACCATTGCCGCCTTTGCCGTGCGCAATATCTGCTTGTCGCGCAACTGGGTCTTTACCAGAAACGCTGCTGGACAAATCGTGCCAAAACCGTTTTATCAGCGCCCCGGCTAAGAGGTTTCGTCAGGTTACATGGCGGCTTTATAGCGCGCGATTCCGGCGGCAATATCATCTTGCAGCTCGCCAAAATCCTCAAGCCCGATGTGAATCCTGATAATCTGGTGATCGTTGGGCCAAACGGTGCTGGTGCGCTTTTTTTTCAGATCTATAGGCAGGATCAGGCTTTCAAACCCGCCCCAGGAATAGCCCATGCCAAAAAGCTCCATATTGTCGAGCATCGCCGCCAGTGCCTCTTGATTGGCCCTGGGCAGGCAAAAACTGAACAGGCTTCCCGCACCGCGAAAATCCCGGACAAAAATATCATGGTCCGGGTGCGAGGTCAGGCCAGGGTGCAGAACTTCCTGCACGATGTCCTGGCCCTCAAGCCATTGCGCCATTTTAATCGAGCGTGTCGAATGTTCTTTCATGCGCAAGGCCAGTGTGCGCAATCCCCTTGCGGCCAGAAAACAGTCATCCGGCGCCGCACAAAGCCCCAGCAAACCGTGGGTTTCTTCCAATGCGGGCCAATGCGCCGTGTCGCAGGTTATGGTGCCAAACATGGCGTCGGAATGACCCACAAACATCTTGGTGCCCGCATGCACAACAATATTGGCCCCCAAAGCCAGCGGGTTATAATAGAGCGGCGTCCCCCAGGTATTATCCACGATTATCGAGATTTCGCGCCCCTCAACTGCTGAAGATATTGCGGGAATATCGTTGAGTTCAAACGTCAGGGAGCCGGGACTTTCCAACATGATGGCGCGGGTGTTTTTTCCAATCATGCGCACGATTTCCCCACCGATTCGCGGGTCGAAATATCGGGTTGAAACCCCCATGCGTGCCAGATACCCATCCGCCAGCATGCGGGTGGGTTCATAAGCACTATCGCTGATTAGCAGTTCATCCCCGCTGGCCAACACGCTCATCAGCGCACATGAAATCGCCGACACCCCCGAAGGGGCGAGTTTGCTGCCCTTGCCCCCCTCCAGAGTGGTAATCACATCCTCAACGGATTTGGAGGAGGGGGTTCCCCGCCGACCATAGACATAGGGTTGGGATCGGTTTTTTAGTGTCTTGAGGTCCGGGTAAAGCACGGTTGAGGCGCGATAGACCGGAGTGTTGACCACGCCAAACTGATCCCCGGGTTTTCGCCCCTGATGGGTGAGAACAGTTTCTATTGCCCGATTGCGCGCGGGCGCCTGCCTGTTTCGGTGTTCATGGGGATGCTTGGTATTATTGCTCATGTTGCATTTTTACCCCGGCAATGTGGAAATTCAACTTAAAAACCACTCTAATCCCGATCCTGTCTTTGCATTCGTATGCAAAAAACACAATTTGGTCAGTTTTTGTGCGGGAGAATTTGGATAGATTACACAAGAATTTATGGTTAATTTAACGCTAAAACCCTGATTTTTGCCCTTAAATGCCCCAAGTAGGCGTTAGAGCCTTGACGTTTCCAAAAAAATCCTATTGTTTCCGCTAGATACCAAGTTCGCCAACTTAAGGTGAACGGTACACCCTGGGGAGGGCGTCTTAATTGTTATATCGTTTGCGTTCTGTCCGGGTTTTTCTCAAGGTTAGGAAAATAAAGGCAATCTAATGCAAAAAACACTTCTTAAAGTTGCTTTGACAGCCGCTCTCGGTTTGACAGCAACAGCATCTTACGCTGGTAGTCATGGTGGCGGCACACTTCAGGCCGTTATGGACAAAGGTTTTGTTCAGTGCGGCGTGACCGCTGGTGTTCGTGGCTTCTCTGCCCCGGATTCCAACAACAACTGGTCAGGTCTTGAAGTAGACTTCTGTCGCGCTCTTGGCGCCGCTATCTTTGATGATGCGGACGCAGTTCGCTACACACCATTGACATCAACAGAGCGTTTCGCTGCTCTTTCTTCCGGCGAAATTGACGTTCTTTCCCGTACAACAACATGGACAATGACTCGCGATACTTCGCTGGGCATCAACTTTGTTGGCGTGATGTTCTATGATGGACAGGGCTTCATGGTGCGTAAATCAGACGGCATCAGTTCCGCTATGGAACTTGGTGGCGCATCTGTTTGTATCGAAGCTGGTACAACAACAGAATTGAACGCAGCTGACTATTTCTCTTCAAACGGTATTGACGTGAACACAGTTGTTTTTGAAAATCAGGACGAAGTTCTTAAGGCCTACGAAGATGGCCGTTGTGACGTTTACACAACTGACAGCTCCGCTCTGGCTGCCGAACGTTTGAATCTTGAAGATCCAGATGCACACGTGATTCTTTCTGAAATCATTTCCAAAGAGCCTCTTGGCCCATCTGTTCGTCAGGGTGACGATGGTTGGTTCAACCTGAACCGTTGGGTTTATTTCCTGCTTCTTAACGCAGAAGAACTTGGCGTAACACAGGCAAATGTTGATGATATGCTGGCGTCAGATAACCCGGCCATCAAACGTCTGCTTGGCGTTGAAGGTACCTATGGCGACATGATCGGCGTTTCCAATGATTGGGGATACCGGATCATTAAAGCCCTGGGCAACTATGGTGAAATGTATGAACGCCATGTTGGTCCTTCTACTGACATCGGTATTGCTCGCGGTGTTAACGCACTGTGGACACAGGGCGGCATCCAGTACGCTCCACCGGTTCGCTAAGAATTAAGCTTGGATTCCCCGGGGATTTTTGTCCCCGGGGTTTTTGTGTGCCTCCGCAATTGCGGATTTAGATATCTTTTTGACTTGTCGGAAGAGGGGTAGGCCGAACATGGCTTCCGAAAAAAAATCAACAGGTGTTGATGCACCTGCAAAAGCATCTTTTATATACGACCCCAAGGTCAGGGCGGTTTTTTATCAGGCGTTGTTGCTTGGCGGCGTAGTCTGGTTCGGCTTATATATTTGGGGCAACCTGACTGCGAATATGGCGCGTCAGAATATCCGTACCGGCTGGGACTTTTTTGGCAATACGTCCAGTTTTGACATTGGTTTTACTCTGGTGGAGTACAGTCGGTCTTCGACGTTTTTTGACGTGCTGGTTGTTGGCTTTCTCAACACGATGCTTGTAGCGGTAGTCGGGTGTATTCTGGCCACCATTCTTGGGTTCTCCATGGGCGTTGCGCGTCTGTCATCCAACTGGGTTGTCGCGCGGCTGGCCACCATTTACGTTGAAGTTATGCGCAACATTCCCCTGCTGCTGCAAATGTTCTTCTGGTATTTTGGCGTGCTCAAGCTGATGCCAAGTGTCAAACAGAGCTTTGAACTTCCGTTTAACATGTTTTTCAACAATCGCGGCCTTGTGACGCCGTCCCCGGTTTTATCAGATAATTTTAATCTGGTGTGGATGGCGCTTCTGGTGGCGCTGATTGCAACTTTCTTTGTTTCGCGCTGGGCCAAGAGGAAACAGGACCTCACAGGTGTGCGCCCCCCCGCCACGCTGATAAATCTCGCTATCGTCATCGGCTTTGTCGGCATTGTCTGGCTCGCCATTGGTGCGTCCCTGAGTTGGACCACGCCGGTTCTGGCGGGCTTTAACTTCAAGGACGGCACAAAAATCCCCCCTGAATTTTTGGCGCTCCTGTGGGCTTTGGTTCTGTATACCGGTGCCTTTATCGCTGAAAACGTGCGTGCCGGTATTCTGGCTGTGCCCAAGGGGCAATCCGAAGCGGCCCAGTCCCTTGGCTTGAATGAAGCCGATCGTTTGCGCCAGGTAATCATTCCGCAGGCCATGCGTGTGATTGTTCCCCCGCTGACTTCTCAATATCTGAACCTGACCAAGAACTCCTCTCTGGCGGTGGCCATCGGCTTCCCCGAATTGGTGAGTGTGTTCATGGGGACGACCCTGAACCAGACCGGGCAGGCGGTTGAAGTGGTCCTGGTGACCATGCTGATTTACCTTTCCATATCGCTGTTAACCTCAGCCTTTATGAACTGGTATAACGGGCGCATTGCGCTAACCGAGCGATAGGAGAGAGATATGCCAACCAAATCAACAAACTCAGTCGCTTACGTTCGAGATCAGATGCTCGAAGATATGCCGGCCCCCAACATGTCCACAGGCATTGTCGGCTGGATGCGCACAAATCTGTTCAGCACCGTGGGCAACTCCATTCTGACTATTATCAGTATCATCGTGATCTATTTCGCAGTGGTCGGAATTTATGACTTTGCCATTGGTAATGCCATTTATGAAGGGACTGGTGGTGCGGATTGTCGGGTTGAAGGCTCCGGGGCCTGCTGGCCTTATATCGGTGACCGGTTCAACTTTATGATTTACGGGTTTTATCCCGAGGCCGATTACTGGCGACCAAATCTGGTGTTTGCCGTGGGGGCAGTTCTGCTGTTCCTGCTTGCAACGCCGCAAATTCCGGGGAAAATGATTTCCGGTGCCCTGTTCCTGATCGCATTCCCGTTTCTGGCTTATTTTTTGCTCGCAGGCGGTGGATTTACCGGTCTGGAAGAGGTGCCCTCTGAAAAATGGGGCGGGTTGATGCTGACCCTTGTGGTTGCGGTGACCGGTATTGTTGCCTCTTTCCCCATCGGGGTGTTGCTTGCTCTGGGGCGGCGTTCGGATATGCCTTTGGTGCGTTCCGTTTGTGTGGTCTTTATCGAGTTATGGCGTGGTGTGCCGTTGATTACGGTGCTGTTCATGGCGTCGGTTATGTTGCCGCTGTTCCTGCCTGAAGGTACCAACTTCGACAAACTGGTGCGTGCACTGGTCGGGGTAACATTGTTTACCGCCGCCTATACCGCAGAAGTGGTGCGTGGCGGGTTGCAGGCCATCCCCAAAGGGCAATATGAAGCTGCGGACGCATTGGGAATGAATTATTTTCAGGCAACGGTACTGATCATTCTGCCCCAGGCCCTGAAGCTGGTTATTCCGGGTATCGTGAATAACTCGATTTCATTGTTCAAGGATACAACGCTGGTTTCCATCGTGGGTCTGATTGACCTGCTGGGGGCCGTTAAAGCAAGTACATCCACCGGCGACTGGACCGCCCCTTCAATTCCCATTACCGGCTATTTCTTTGCAGCTCTGGTATTCTGGATTTTCACTTTCACTATGTCCCGCTATTCCATTTACATGGAACGGCGTTTGGACACCGGCCATAAAAATTAGGAGTTGGTTATGACCGAAGCAGAACCTGTCTCTTATACACATCTG
>WFOP01000257.1 GCA_015487985.1 Hyphomicrobiales bacterium | reverse complement strand
GGGAGCCGAAGTGAGGATATGTGACCGATAAAACTCGGTCCGCCGCTGCTCTTGGCCCTGAAGGGAAAGTGCAGGATCCGCAGCAGAATACCAATGCCCCTGCTGCAAGGCTGAACGCCCCCCCGCCACAAAAAGGCCCGGGAAATAAAGGTTCAGCCCCGTCTCGCGAGACAAAACGGCGGACGAACAATACCAGAAGAGTGCCCGCAAACCGGCGCAGCACACCGCTTTATGCGGCGCTTGACCTTGGCACAAACAATTGCCGTTTGTTGATTGTGCGCGCCAAGGACAAGGGCTATCGCGTTGTGGATGGGTTTTCCCGCATTGTGCGGCTGGGGGAGGGGGTCTCAAAAACCGGTGCTCTTGACACCGCGGCAATGGAGCGCACCTATGAGGCGCTCAGATTGTGCGCCCTTAAACTTAGCCACCACGCCCCGGCCAGTTTTCGCCTGATTACCACGGAAGCCTGCCGCGCTGCCAACAATGCCCCCGAATTTTTATTGCGGGTCAAAAATGAACTGGGCATCGAGTTGGAGGTCATTGATCGCAAAACCGAAGCCGAACTGGCGGTGACCGGATGTTCTGATCTGGTGGAAAAAGACACCAAGGGCGCTCTGCTGTTTGATATCGGGGGCGGCTCCTCGGAACTGGCCTGGATGGATTTTCGCGGGGGGCGCCCCAAGCAACATTCTAAACTGGCCGCCTCCATTCGCTCCTGGCAATCCCTGCCTGTGGGGGTGGTGACCATCGCTGAAAAATTTGGCGGCGAACACGTTTCCCCCGAAAAGTTTGAGGAGATGGTTGATTATGTCACCCAGCAGTTCCGCCATTTTCGCGGACGCGATAAACTCAAGCAGATGATAAAGGATCACCCCGTTCACCTGATTGGCACTTCAGGCACCGTCACCACGCTGGCTGGCCTGCATCTTGGCTTGGAACGTTATGAGCGGGCAAAAGTTGATGGCTTGTGGATGCACGCCGAGCAACTGACCGACACCATGCGGGTGCTGCTTGCCATGCCCTATGAGCGGCGGGTGGCAAATCCGTGTATTGGCAAGGATCGCGCTGATCTGGTCATTCCCGGGTGCGCCATTTTTGAAGCAATCCGGCGTGAATGGCCCACCAAACGGGTGCGGGTGGCCGACCGTGGCCTGCGCGAAGGCATGCTGATTTCGCTGATGGAGGCGGATCGGGTAAAACAGGCCAAACGCCGTCGGCGCAAGTCAAAATCAAACACACAGAGGCGTTCGTAATGGCCAAATCTCCCAAATCCTCCCCCTCGGCCACACGGCAGCTTAAAACCCGTGTTAAAACCGCCAAACGGCGCACAAATTCCTCCACCCGCTGGCTTCAGCGCCAGTTGAACGACCCCTATGTCACCCGCGCCCGCGAAGAGGGATACAAGTCCCGCGCCGCGTTCAAGCTCATCGAGTTGAACGACAAGCACAACTTCCTCAAGCCCGGCATGCGGGTGGTGGATTTGGGGTGCGCGCCGGGGGGCTGGTTGCAGGTGGCCGTGCCATTGATAAAATCAACCCCCGAAAACCCCACGATTGTCGGTATTGATTATCTGGAGATGGAGCCGGTGACAGGCGCGATTGTCCTGCAAAAGGACTTTAACGACGATGACGCCCCCGATGTGCTGATAAAGGCGCTTGACGGCCAAAAGGCAAATCTGGTCATGTCGGATATGGCGGCCCCCACCACAGGTCACAAACCAACCGATCATATTCGCATCATTGCGCTGGTGGAACTGGCGGCGGATTTTGCCACGGACGTGCTGGCACCGGGTGGCACATTTATCGCAAAAGTATTTCAGGGGGGCACCGAACACACGTTGCTCACTTCCCTGAAGCAGAAATTCACCAAGACATTTCACGCCAAACCCCCGGCATCTCGCAAGGATTCCGCTGAGACTTATCTAATCGCTACCGGGTTTAAGGGGGAGTTATCTAAAGACTGAGCCTTGTTCTGCGATTGCCTCACTTCGCCTGATACCCTGAAACATTGGCCCCGGCATCAGGGGAAAGCCGCGCAAACGGAATGGCCGCCAGTGCCGCCACCAGTGCCAACACGACAAGCGCCAGTTGAAAGTCCGGCAATGCCAGTTCCCCGCCGCGCAAAAACCCGCTGATTTCCAGCAATGAGCCGGCGATAGCCACTCCGATAGCGATGCTGACCTGCGCCCCCACAGCTGCAATGGCGCTGGCCTGTGCGGTGTCTTCGTCGGGAAGCGTGGCATACATCAAAGCGTTGGCGCCGGTGAACAGCAGCGAGCGTGTCAGGCCACCAAGGAAAATGAACCCCGTCAGTACATAGGCAAATTCAACAGGGTCAACAAATCCATATAAGACCATAAATAGCGAGTTGATCAGAATGGCGCCGGCCAGCACCCGGTGAAAGCCAAAGCGGGCATAGGTTCGTTTGGCAAAAAATTTCATTGCCAGCGCGCCCCCGGCCCCCGCAAATGTAATGAGCCCCGATTGAAAAGGGTTCAACCCGTATCCCACTTGCAACATGAGCGGCACAAGAAACGGAAAGGCCCCGATGGACAGGCGAAACAGCGCGCCCCAAACATTTGTAATCATAAAGTTCTTGTCGTGAAATATCCGTGGATCAAGAATTGGTTTTTCAACTGTTGTGGTATGTCGCCAATAGACAAACCCGGCAACTGTTCCCAGCAACAGCGTGAGCACCCCCACCAAAGGGGGCAGTGCGGGAAGTGAAATAACCGACAGGCCAAACACGATCCCCGAAAGGGTGAGGCCGATTAAAACGAACCCTTTGATATCCAGCCGGTTTTTTATTCTTAGGCCGGACCGAGGCAGATATTTGCCCGCAAGCAATATGCCGGCAAATCCAATGGGAATGTTGATGATAAATATCCAGTGCCAACTGAAATAGGTGGTGATGAATCCCCCGAGCGGCGGTCCCGCCAGCGGGCCGATCAAAGCAGGCACCGTAAGCCAGGCCATTGCTGAAACCAGATCGCCTTTCGGCGTGGCGCGTAGCAAAAGCACTCGCCCCACCGGCATCATCATCGAGCCGCCCATGCCCTGCAAAAATCTCGATACGACAAATGTTTCAAGAGAATTGGAAAAAGCGCAGGCCAGCGAGCCAAGCATAAATACACCAATGGCAATCCGAAACACATTTACCGCGCCAAACCTGTCTGACAACCACCCGCTCACCGGAATAAAGATGGCCAGCGCCACGAGATAGGCGGTCAGCGCCAGCTTGAGCGACACCGGATTTGTCCCGATATCCAGAGCAATTGCGGGCAGCGATGTCGCAATAACCGTGGCGTCCATCATTTCCATGAACAATGCGACCGACAGGATCAAAGGGACAATACGTGACATGAATTATATTCCGACTCGGAACAAAACATGAAAGTACTTGCCAGCCCCCGACAAGGCAATGGACAGGCCTGTCTTTTATTTTGAGTTAGCCCGCCTGATAAAACACCACGGGTTGTTTTGCTGTGTCAGTAAAAAACCCGTAGACGGTATAATCGGCGTTTTCATCATAATTCATGCCCAGTGCCCCCGAAGGCATGCCCGGCACCGCGATGCCCCGCAATTCGGGTTTTTCCAGCAATAATTTTTCTATTGCCTGCAGTGGCACATGCCCCTCAAGCACATATCCGGCAATGATTGCCGTGTGGCATCCCTCCAGTTCATCGGTGACACCGGCCATTGCCTTGACCTGGGAAAGGTCCTCCAAGTCAATAGTTTTAACATTATATCCCGCCCCGGTCATGGCCTGTGCCCAGCTTTCGCAGCACCCGCACCATGGGGTTTTGTAAACGTTCATTTCCCCCGTCTCAGCGGCGTTGGCTCCGCTGGACAGGCCCAGTGTCAGGAGCAAGGCCCCCAGTGGTAATAAACGATTGATTTTCATGTCATTTCTCTCTTTGTAAGTTGCGAGCCGGCAACACACTACAGCCCGCTGCTGGTGCGCGGATATTTTTTGGCGTTCGGCGAAGGGCAGCGACACCTTGCCCGAGCTTAAGCAGGTCTGCACTCCAACCGTTGATTTGCATCAAAGAAGGGGGCGCGGCTAGATTTTTCACGCAAACTTGATTAAGATCTGCGGCCTGTTTTTTGTTTTTCGGGGGGCAGGAACCAGTGTCAATTACCTTTAGCCAAAGCTAGCCAAGGGGAAGTTCAGGTGATATTGACCCGTGCCAACTCAGCATTTTTGCCGATTCGTCTTTTCAGGCGATTAAAATGCGTTCGTTCCAATATTTCTGATTGAAATCAGCGCCAAGGAGAGACTGGCAATGGCACAAATTATTTCATCCGCAACCGGAGAGTCTGCGCTGACATTTGATGATGTTCTGCTGCAACCCGCCGCCTCCAGCGTCATGCCCGCTGATGTGAGCCTGCGCACGCAGGTTACCCGGGACATTACCCTCAATCTGCCCATTCTTTCCTCCGCCATGGATACGGTGACAGAAAGCAACATGGCCATCGCGCTGGCCCAGGCCGGGGGCATGGGGGTGATCCATCGCAACATGGAACCGCACGAACAGGCCGAGCAGGTGCGTCAGGTAAAAAGCTTTGAAAGCGGCATGGTGGTCAACCCCATCACCATTGGCCCCAGCGCCACCCTTGCCGATGCCCATGCGCTGATGGATCTGCACAAGATTTCGGGTATCCCGGTGGTGGAAAATGGGGGCACCGGCGGGCGCGCCAACGGCAAACTTGTGGGCATACTCACCAATCGTGATGTGCGCTTCGCCTCCAACCCGTTGCAAATGGTTTCCGAACTGATGACCCGCGAAAATCTCGTGACGGTGGGTGAGGGGGTTTCTCAGGACGATGCAAAACGCTTGCTGCACAGCAACCGCATCGAAAAACTGCTGGTGGTGGACAGTGATTATAATTGCATTGGTCTGGTAACCGTCAAGGATATTGAAAAAGCAAAGCTCAATCCCGATGCCATCAAGGACGAGCAGGGGCGCCTCAGGGTCGCCGCCGCCACAACCGTGGGTGAAAAAGGCTTTGATCGCTCCATGCGCCTGATTGAATCCGGGGTGGATTTGCTGGTGGTGGACACCGCTCACGGCCATTCCATTCATGTCAGCGATGCTGTGGCGCGGATTAAGAAACAGGCCAACGCCCCCCGTATCGTTGCGGGCAATGTGGCCACCGCCGCCGCCACAAAGGCCCTGATTGATGCGGGGGCGGACGCGGTAAAAGTGGGCATCGGCCCCGGCTCAATCTGCACCACCCGCATGGTGGCGGGCGTGGGTGTGCCCCAGCTTGCCGCCATAATGGCCTGCGCCGAAGAGGCCATGAAACACGACATTCCGGTGATTGCCGATGGCGGAATCAAATTCTCGGGAGATTTGGCTAAAGCCCTGGCCGGCGGCGCTTCGTGCGCCATGGTCGGCTCGCTTTTGGCCGGGACCGATGAAAGCCCGGGCGAGGTTTATCTTTATCAGGGTCGCTCCTATAAATCCTATCGAGGCATGGGGTCGGTGGGGGCCATGGCGCGAGGTTCTGCCGACAGGTATTTCCAGCAGGATGTGAACGATCAGATGAAACTGGTGCCTGAGGGAATTGAAGGGCAGGTGCCCTATAAAGGACCGGCGGGCAACGTTTTGCACCAGCTCGCCGGGGGCCTGCGCGCCTCCATGGGCTATACCGGCGCCCCGGACCTTGAGACGTTTCGGCGCGAAGCGACATTTGTGAGAATATCGGGCGCCGCCCTGAGCGAAAGCCATGTGCACAATGTTTCCATCACCCGCGAAAGCCCCAACTATCGCAGTGGTCAATAATGGATATTTCAATGCTGGATAAAATGCTACTTGGCGCTGCTTTTGTTCAACTGGTGGCAACAATCCTGTTGATGGTCTGGACGGGAAAACTGCGGGTCAGTGCGGTGAACACCCGCGAAGTCAGCCTGAAGGATATCGCCCTGAGCGGTGAAAAATATCCCTTGCGCGCCCGTCAGGTCGCCAACGCCTATGCCAACCAGTTTCAATTGCCGGTGTTGTTTTATTTTGCGGTCTTGGTGGCGCTTCTGCTGGAACGCGTTGATATGGTTGGTGTCATCCTTGCGTGGGTTTTTGTTGCCTCAAGACTGGCCCATATGTTCATCCACACCGGCACCAACAATCTCATTCACCGCTTTTATGCCTTTTTGGCCGGCCTGATTGTTTTGTCGCTTTATCTGCTCTGGGTATTC
>WFOP01000256.1 GCA_015487985.1 Hyphomicrobiales bacterium | reverse complement strand
TGTCCAACCTGAGTGGTATTTCGCCGGGCATGTTCATGGGGGGCATGTTCCTTGTGGTGGCGGTTTTGACCAACTTCCTGTCCAACAACGCAACCGCCGTTCTGTTCACCCCGATTGCCATCGCGGCGGCGGCCAGACTGGGGGTTGATCCCCTGCCCCTGATTGTTTCCGTCATCCTTGGGGCCAACGCATCTTTTGCCACCCCCATTGGATATCAGACAAATCTTTTGGTGATGGGGGCCGGGCATTATCGCTTCAGGGATTTTATTCTTGTTGGCGCCCCCCTTGTAATTATTGTGTGGGTGGTTTTCTGTTTGGTTGCACCATGGTATTATGGGGTTTAATTCAGGGTATTGTGAGCAAAAGCGATGAGTATTCAAGCACCGGAAACCACGCAGTTTTATATGACCTCCCCTACCCCGTGCCCCTATCTGGAGAACCGGGAAGAGCGTAAACTGTTCACGCATCTGATCGGTCGGCGCTCACAGGGGTTGCATCAAATGCTGGCGGACAACGGCTTCAGACGTTCGCAGAATCTGGTTTATCGTCCCAATTGTGAGGCATGCAGCGCCTGTATGTCCGCCCGTGTGGTGGTGAAGGATTTTGTCCCACGCAAGCGGCACAGGCGAATTATGAGGGCCAACAGGGATGTTCAGGCCAATATCATTCCGACGGAGGCGAGCGAGGAGCAGTTTGAGCTGTTTTTGCGATATCTGGAGGCGCGCCACAGCGGGGGGGGCATGACGCAAATGGGGGAAGAAGACTATCAGGATATGGTGGAGGACACCCCGGTTGATTCTTGCCTGGTTGAATATAGAATCGGGGGGAGCCAACACGATGCAGGCCAATTGATCGGGGTGGCACTCACCGATAACATGGCTGACGGCTATTCCATGGTTTACAGTTTTTTTGACCCTGACCTTCCCCGACGCGGATTGGGGAATTATATGATTCTGGACCATATCGGGCGCGCCAACGGTGTTGGCCTTGATTATCTGTATTTGGGCTATTGGGTGCAGAACTCTGCAAAAATGGACTATAAGTCACAATTTCGCCCGTTACAGATTCAATCAGTTGAAACAGGTTGGCAATTTCTTGATTAGGTCTGGCAGTTTATGAAAATTATCATCTGGCTTTTTCGCCTTGGGCTGGGCCTTGCACTGACCGGGGTGTGCATTGTTTCGTTTGCCGCCGCGCTGGGCTTTGCCAGCCCCCTGCTGGATGCGCTCAACCATTTGCAGCCGTTTTTATTTGCCGGCACGCTGATATTGTTGATTCTGGTGGTGCTGACTTTTCGCGACTATACTTGGCGTTCCGGCCTGATAGCACTTGGTGCATCGGGGTTCTTGGCCTCTGCAACCATTGTAATACCCGAGCAGGTGAGTGGATATTTTTTCAGACCGGCAACAAGCGCGGGCCAACCGACAATCAAGCTGTTCAGCCACAATCTGTTTGGCCTTAACCTGAACATGGCGCGCACGGCGCAGGTCATTCTGGATCAAGACCCCGATATTATTGCATTGCAGGAGTTTTTTGATTTGCAGCGCGAGGGGTTGCATCCGCTCATTGTGGAAAAATACCCGTATTTTGCGCGCTGTGCCGGACGTAAAAAATCCTATGTGGCAATTTATTCCAAAACCCCCTTTGAGGTGGAGCCAGGCACACAATGTGCGCCGGATGTTGAGAGCGAAAACAACCCGGTGGCGCGCCTTATTGCGCGGTTTAGCGATGCAAACGGCACCCGTTTTAATGTCGTTACAACACATTTGAACTGGCCTGTTCAGGTCAATCCCCTACGCAATGACAGTCTGAATTTTGTGGAAAAACTGGCGGCAATGACCGCGCGAAAAGAAATGGAGTGGAACGAATTGCGCCAGGCTGTTCAGGGCATTGAAGGCCCAGTAATTCTGGCGGGTGATTTCAACTCCACTTCATGGTCCTATGCCATGAAAAAGTTTGAGCGAGATGCAAGGTTAACCCGCTATTCCAGAGGGTTACTGACCTATCCTAAACTGTTTTATATACGGGGCTGGCGCGAATTGCCCGCCATTTTCCCCATCGATCATTTTATGGCCGACGATGAAGTGGGGGTTATTGAAGTTAAAACCGGTGCGCAAACCGGCTCCGATCACTTGCCCGTTCTGGCACAGTTTTTTGTTGGCGGGCTTTAAGCATATTGCGTTCAATCGTATTCACGTGACCTGCTTTATCTTCTT
>WFOP01000255.1 GCA_015487985.1 Hyphomicrobiales bacterium | reverse complement strand
CCCCCGATCCCCCCCGGGATTCCCCGGTAAAAGGTCAAGCCATCAATGCCCGCCTCCGCCGCCGCATTTGCCACCCGCACATCGGGCATCGCACACCCGACCCGCAACTGATGGTCATCCAATACTTCGCTCTGTCCAAATCCCCTGGCGCTCAGGCGAATAACAACACCCTCCAACCCCCCGTCCCGGATCAAAAGGTTCGAGCCAAGACCAATAACCGTAACTTTAATGTCGGCCGGCAAGTGATTCAAAAAAAATGCCAAATCCGCTTCATCCGCCGGCATAAACAAGAGTTGGGCGGGGCCACCGACCCGAAACCATGTGACCTCGGAAAGCTTCTGATTGGGTGTCAATCGACCGCGAACATCCCCGATCCAGTCGGAAAACTGCTCAATTAGATCAGGGTAACTCATCTAGCCGTTCCCCTTGGCTCTTTTTAATGCTTCAAGTTCTGCCGGCAGTTTTCCCGCCCACTGGGTAATATTTCCCGCCCCCAAAAACACCACATAATCCCCTGCACTGGCGCGGTTAAAAATCATATCCGCCAATTCCCCGGGCTGTTCGATCGCCACCACATCACGATGCCCAAGCGCACGAATTCTGCGGGCCAGTTCGCGATGATTAATCCCCTCGACAGGGGCTTCTCCGGCACTGAAAACCGGCGCAATAATCACGCTGTCCGCATTGTTGAAACAGGCCGCAAATTCCTCAAACAGTTCACTCAGGCGCGAATAGCGATGGGGCTGCATAATCGCAATCACCTCGTTTTTTGCCGAATGCCGCGCCGCTTCCAGCACATAGGAAATCTCCACCGGGTGGTGGCCATAATCATCAATTATCACAACCCCGTTCACTTCCCCGGTGCGGGTAAAGCGCCGCTTGACCCCGCCAAAATCGTTCAACCCTTTACGGATGGCCTCAGCGCTGACCCCCACCTGATCGGCAACCGTAATTGCCGCCGTTGCATTAAGTGCATTGTGCAATCCGGGCATGGGCAGTGAAATCGAGCGGATGGATTTTTCTTCCCCGGTCACCCGGTCGCGCATTTCCACGTCAAATTTGGTGACGCCATTATCGTTGCTCATATTCACCAGGCGCACATCAGCCTGCGGATTTTGTCCATAGGTAATAACCCGCCGATCCTGAATTTCCCCCACCAGCGCCTGCACTTCGGGATGGTCCACACACATGACGGCAAAGCCGTAAAACGGCACATTTTCCACAAAATGATAAAACGCCTTTTTGACTTCTTCAAAATCTCCGTAATGGTCCAGATGTTCGGGGTCCATATTGGTCACAACGGCCACGTCAGCAGGCAGTTTGGTAAAAGTGCCATCGCTCTCGTCGGCCTCCACCACCATCCATTCCCCCTCTCCAAGCCGCGCATTGGTGCCATAGGCGTTGATAATCCCCCCATTGATAACCGTAGGGTCCATATCTGCGGCATCGAGCAGGGCAGAAACCAGTGAAGTGGTGGTGGTCTTGCCGTGGGTGCCCCCGATGGCGATCGCATTTTTGAACCGCATGATTTCCGCGAGCATTTCCGCGCGCCGCACCACGGGCAAAGCCCGACGTCGGGCCTCCATCAGTTCGGGATTGTCTTTTTTAATTGCGGTTGAAATGACCACAACCGCTGCATCGCCAAGATTTTCGCGCCTTTGCCCGATATCAACTTCAATGCCCATATCGCGCAGTCGCAACACATTGGGATTGGCTGCCATGTCTGACCCGCGAACCTTGTAGCCTTGAGAGTGCAATATCTCGGCAATTCCACTCATTCCGATGCCACCAATGCCCACAAAGTGAACCGGCCCAATTTCGCGAGGCATTTTCATCTATTCTACTTTCCCATACTAAAATTATTTGGCACCATAAAATTGGTGCATGCATTATTTGGTCCCAAGGGCCTCGGCAGCATCCGCCAACCGCTTGACCGCATCTGCCCGCCCGACAGTTTTGGCCTGCCCCGCCGCCCTTTCAAGTCCCTTTGCGTCTCCTAGCAATTCTGCTAGCCGCTTGCCAAGCAATTGCGGTGAAAGAGTGGCCTCATCCATCAACCAGCCACCGCCTGCATTTTCCATCACGGTTGCATTTGCCCGCTGATCCTGATCCAGAGACCCCGGAAGCGGCACCAGAATTGCAGGGCGCCCGAGCACCCCCAGTTCTGCAATACTGGATGCACC
>WFOP01000254.1 GCA_015487985.1 Hyphomicrobiales bacterium | reverse complement strand
GTGCCATAATTGAAGTCTCCAAATGCCATAAATTTATTGCGGGCGAAAAACGCCGCCAGCCCGGCTCGAGAAAACACTTTTCCCCCTCACTTGCAAAAAACATTTTGGTGATTGGAAAATTCCACCCCTTTCCTCGCTTGGCCCCATCACCCATCCGGTTTCTGCCATTGCCCGCCATACCTCCTGCCATTGCCCGACCCACCCCCGTCATTGCCCGACCTGTTCGGGCAATCCAGCAATTCCCATCCATCAATCTTTCGCGCATCGCCACACCGCTTGACGCTTCACTCAAAGCGAACTATTTTACAAAAAACCTACTCAAAGGAGCGCCCTGCCGGTGATCAACTAAGCAAACAAACCCCATGTTTGGTCTCAAATCCAAACCAATTGCTTATTTTCCCATTGCAGGAGCTTTTTCATGCAACCCGTTATTTATGACGTGGCCGTTTCAATCGACGGCTTTATTTCCGCTGCCAATAATGATGTTTCCCAATTCCCTTTTGAAGGCGAAATTGTGGACGATTATCGCCAGCGACTAACCGGCTATTCCCATTGTTTAATGGGACGAAAAACCTATGAATTTGGCTATGCCTATGGCCTCAAGCCCGGCGACAATCCTTACCCCGGCATGGTCTCCATTGTATGTTCAAAAACCATCAACCTGCCACAAGACGCAGATGTCAAAACTGTTTGCGCTGATTTGTCCGGCTTCGTGAACAAACTGAAAAAACAGGCCACCGGCCCCATTTATCTTTGCGGGGGTGGAGATTTAGCCGGATGGATGGCCAAAAACGCCCTTATTGACCAATTGGCCATTAAACGCGCGCCCATTTTACTGGGAAATGGCATTCCTGTGTTTGGCCGCTATTCCGACACGATCAGGCTCAGCCATATTTCGAGCAAACCCTATCAGAACGGCCAGGTATTTCAGCGCTATTCAATTACCAGATAGCAAGCCCCTCCCCAAAACAGTATTTTGGGGAGGAATATACACCCGCCGGGGGAAAAAGATTTGCCTAAATTTCACCTCCGCATTTCCGCGGGACCCCAAAAATGATACAATGACCTATTCTGTTTCCAAATGGAGAAAAACATGGCGGATGTTGCGGACTTGGGAATGTTTCTTGGGGGTCTCGGAGTCTTCTTTATGGGGGTCAGTTTCTTGTGGTGGGTTTCCACACAGGACAAAAACGGCAAAAAATAACCAATATCCGGTTCACCTCCAACATCCGGTTCACCGCCCTTACTCCTTGTCCCTGACCCATTGCTCCTGCCCGGCTGCTTGACATTTTGCCATTTCTCATCATATGATACGCGATAGACCATCATATGAGGTAAAATATGAAAGCCGCCCTTGCCCACGATACAATTGAGGCCCCCGCAAGTGCCGCCCGCGATCCGGCCCGCACCCAGACCATCACCCGCGCTGTCGTCAAAGCAACCAGCGCCTGGGAATTGACCAACAAAGAGGCCGCAGACCTGTTTGATGTGCCCCTTGCCACCTGGAGCCGCATGAAGGATGGCAGTTTCAAGGGTCGCCTTGATCTGGATAAAATCACCCGCGCCAGCCTGATTATCGGCATTTTCAAAGGCCTGCGCCTGCTCTTTAACGGTCCCCTCACCTATGGCTGGCCCAAAACCCCCAACAAAGGCCCCGGTTTTAACGGCCATCCCCCGGTGCAGGTTATGATCGAGGGCGGCATCCCCGCCATGATGGCCGTACGCCAGCACATCGACGCCCTTCGAGGTGGCACTTGATCGAACTTGATAAAATTCCCAAAATTGATTTTGCCGAACAAACCACAATCCGGCTGATTTCCACCGCCTATATTGAAGAAGCAGCCCTTGCGCCGCTGGTTGAAGATATGGACGAGTTGAAAGTTCTCGAACAGCTCGAAATGCTCACCTCCGCCCGCCACAATTCCCTCACCGCCGTGCCCCCCGATGTGAACCCTGAAGAATTGTTGGCCCCGGTCCACGGCTTTGGCTGGACCTATGTCAACGCCGCCTTTTGTTATACCCGCACCTCCGGCAACCGCTTTAACGCCCCCACCAGAGGGGCATGGTACGCCGCCTATGGCAAACAGGCCGCCAAAACAGCTCAGGCCGAAGTCGCCTTTCACTTAAGCAACGAACTGGACAATGTGGGCGTCTATGACAACATCACAAATTTTGTCGAATTGCTGGCGGGTTTTGCCAATATTTTTTACGACCTGAACGGTTTCA
This sequence comes from Hyphomicrobiales bacterium, assembly GCA_015487985.1. Taxonomy (GTDB): domain Bacteria; phylum Pseudomonadota; class Alphaproteobacteria; order Rhizobiales; family Devosiaceae; genus DROE01. The sequence goes on along the minus strand of WFOP01000254.1, from coordinate 240 downwards.
CCGATGAGAATTTCCTGAACCCCGATCCCGCCATCGCCTATGGCCCGGGCCAGCTTCTGGCCCAAAACATCCGCCAGAAACAGGGCAATGGCGTGCTTTACCCCTCGGCCCGACATCAGGGGGGCAACTGCCTTGCCGCCTTCCGTCCCCACATGGTGCAAAACATCAGACATGGCACAACCTGGCAATTCAAATGGAATGGAAATCGCAATCCAGAGATAAACAAGGTAAAAAACTTCC
>WFOP01000253.1 GCA_015487985.1 Hyphomicrobiales bacterium | reverse complement strand
CCATTGGCGACTATGTGCTGGCCGGGGGCGAAGTGGCGGCAATGACATTGCTGGAAAGCGTCATCCGGCTTATTCCGGGCGTGCTTGGCGATGAAAAAAGCCGGGATGAAGAAAGTTTTGAAAACGGCCTTTTGGAATATCCCCAATATACCCGCCCTGCCGTTTTTGAAGGCCGGGGCGTGCCGGCGATATTAACTTCAGGCGACCACGGAAAAATAAAAAAATGGCGACGGGAACAAAGTGAACACCTCACCCGCACCCGCCGCCCTGACCTGTTGGACAAAAAGCCGAGTTAATCTGAACCCGATTGCATGGAAGCATCCATGTTGGAATGATCCGCGCCCATGGGCATCATCCCCTTTGCGCCGATTTCAAGGGCGCGCAGGCTCAACTCGATATCCCCCGCTTTTTCAAAATGCAGCGTGACTTTAATGTCGTCCCCCTTGGCAAAGGGGGTTTGAACGTCAATGAACATAATGTGCTTGCCCCCCGGCTTCAGCTGCGTTGTTTCTCCGGCAGGAATAACAAACCCATCCGGCTCCGAACGCATCCTCATCACATCATCAACGATACTCATCACATGAAGTTCGGTATGCGCGGCAACGGATGAAGAAACCGATACCAGTCGGTCATCCTCATCTCCATTATTGACGATGGTTACAAAACCACCCCCCGTAACCGCCCTTGGCGGCATGGCACGGGTAAACGCCCCGCTTAGTTCTAGGTCCCCCACAGTGACACTATTGTCAACTACCCTCATTTCCCCGGACATTTGTGGCGTTGCATTTTGCGCCAACACCACAGGCACAAACACGGGTGAAAACATTACGCTGACGAGCGCGGTTGCGCCCATTACTTTTCTCAATGAGAATTTCATTTGGTCTCTCCAGATATATATATGTGAAAATAGAGGCGGGCTAAATCGCCCGCGACAAAGGTTTATCGTCACACAACTGTTGGAGGTCCCCGGGCAAATCGCACCCCGAAAATAATATCACCCGCCGGCAAAACCAGCTCTGCCAGCACCGGGGCTTTGGTATCAATGAAAATCCGCCTTGCCACACCACAGGGCGCATCGGGCAAAGCAACGCCAAAGGAAATACGGCAGGCATCGCAAAATGGCGCAACTTCACCGGTGTTTTCCCCCTTGCTTTGTGACCCACAGATAACCGGCAGCGTTCCGTCCGCCAGCCGATAGGCCTCATAGGGACCCGCGCCATAAGGCTGGTGCGCAATTGTGAGAAAGAAAAAAGAAAACAGCGCCAGCGCCGCCCCCGCTTCCCCTAATGCTGTTGTGAACCAGTTGGTTTTTCTCTGTCCCATGATCCACATGCTCTAAAGCATCTGCCTTCACCAGACAATGCGCTTGATCAATTTATTGAATTTATGCCGAACCAATTTTGTCGGGCTGATTTATGTTGGACTGATTTATATTGGACTCTTGGGACATTTTCCTTTATAGGCCCCTCGACGACACTTCCGTCCAATCAAGACCGGGCGAAAAATGAGGGTTATCCCTGATTTTTGAAACGCTCCTATGAAAAGAATTAACTACGGAAACATCAAGACAATGAACATTATTGAACAGCTCAACAAAGAGCAAACCGAGGCACTTTCCGCACAGCGTGAAATTCCCGAATTTTCCCACGGCGACACCGTCAAAGTATGGGTTAAAGTGCGCGAAGGCGAAAAAACCCGCCTTCAGGCCTATGAAGGTGTAGTCATCGCCCGCTCCGGCGCTGGTATCAACCAGAATTTCACCGTGCGCAAAATCTCCTATGGTGAAGGCGTTGAAAGGGTTTTCCCCCTTTATTCCCCGAACGTGGACAGCATTGAAGTCTTGCGTCGTGGTAAAGTCAGACGCGCCAAACTTTATTATCTGCGCGACCGTCGCGGTAAATCAGCCCGGATTTTTGAAGCGACAAATGCGCGCACAAAACGCATTCGTGACGGCGAACGCGCCGCAGCAGCTGATGCCCGTGCCCTGCGCGAAAAAGAACGTGACGAAGCAGCAGCAGCCCTGGCCGCTGAACACGCACAGGCAGAAAAAGCAGCTGACTAAGCCTTTTTTAGCGAATTGAGAAATTTGGGCCCGGTCTTGTTTTCAAGCACCGGGCTTTATTTTTTGCGGGATAAAGCGGGATGAAATTGTCTCAAACTTCTGTTTTCCCCACTATCAAACCCCTGCATTCATCGCTAAAATCCACCCGTAAAATACGATAATTTCGAGTAAAAACGAAAACCATGAGCGACAAAAAACAGGCCGGTCTGCGCGCCGCCCAGGCCCTGCGGGAAATTTTTCCCCCTGAACGGCTTAAAACCGACCCCCTTTATACCTATGCCTATTCCGGGGATGCCAGCTATTTCAGGCTGGTGCCGGCCCTTGTGGTTATCGTCAACAACGAAGACGAAGTGCGCGCGGTAATGAAAGCCGCCCGAAATGAAAAACTCTCCATCACCTTTCGCGCCGCCGGCACATCCCTTTCCGGTCAGGCCATTACCGATGGCGTTTTATGCGTCCTTGGGGATGGATGGCGCAATGCAAAAGTGCTCGATGAAGGAAAACGGATTGCCCTTGGCCCCGCAATTATCGTCTCTGAAGCCAATGCACACCTCAAGGCATTTGACCGTAAAATCGGCCCCGACCCGGCGAGCCTGAACACCTGCAAAATTGGTGGTGTGGTGTCCAACAACTCCTCGGGCATGTGTTGCGGCGTTGCCCAGAATACCTACCACACCATGGATCGCCTGCGCATCGTGTTAAGCGATGGCACAGCGCTTGATAGTGGCGACCCCGCTTCGGTTGAAGCCTTCAAGCACGCCCGCCCCGATATTATTGAAGGTTTGCAGGAACTGGCTGAAGAAACCAGACGCGACAACAAGCTGGTGGATACGATCCGGCGCAAATATGAAATCAAAAATACCGTTGGCTATTCTCTAAATGCCCTCATCGACTTTGAGGACCCCATTGATATTCTCACCCATCTGATGGTGGGATCCGAGGGCACGTTGAGTTTCATTTCTCAGATCACCTACAACACCGTGCATGACCACCCCCACAAAGCCACCGCCCTTGTTCCCTTTATCACCAACCACCGGGCCGCCGAAGGCGTTCAGGCCCTGCATGCGGTTGGCGTATCTGCCGCCGAATTCATGGAAAGAAAAGCACTGGCCACCGTGGAGCATTTGCCAGCCCTCAAACCGTTCATTTCCCTTTTGAACGACACCTCCCCCGCCGTCCTGATCGAAATAATGGCCCCAGACGATCAATTGCTCGACATTGAAATCGAAAAGGCCGTCATCGCGATGAATGAAGTGGGCACCCTGTCGCCCCCTGAGTTCATTAAAGACCCGGAAATTCAACAGGGCCTCTGGGATATCAGAAAAGGGCTTTTTGCCTCCGCCGGTGGCGACCGGCCAAAAGGCACCGTCATGCTGACCGAAGATGTGGCTG
>WFOP01000252.1 GCA_015487985.1 Hyphomicrobiales bacterium | reverse complement strand
GAATTTCCACCAAAGCATCTTCGTCCAGATCTTCAAGGGTGGCAATCACCGGCAAACGACCGACAAATTCGGGAATAAGGCCAAATTTCACCAGATCCTCAGGCTCAACTTCAGCGAACAGTTCCCCCACCCGCCGATCATCCACATCCTTCACCTCGGCACCAAAGCCGATGGAAGAGGCATCACCGCGCGCCGCCACAAGCTTTTCAAGCCCGGCAAACGCCCCCCCGACGATAAACAGGATATTGGTGGTATCCACCTGCAGGAATTCCTGCTGCGGATGCTTGCGCCCCCCTTGTGGGGGAACAGAAGCAACCGTGCCCTCCATCACCTTGAGCAAAGCCTGCTGAACACCCTCGCCCGACACATCGCGTGTGATGGAAGGGTTGTCGGACTTGCGCGAAATTTTGTCCACTTCGTCAATATAAACGATGCCACGCTGGGCTTTTTCCACGTCATACTCTGCGGACTGCAAAAGTTTGAGAATGATATTTTCAACATCTTCCCCCACATAGCCCGCTTCGGTAAGCGTTGTCGCATCAGCCATGGTAAAGGGCACATCAATGATCCGCGCCAGCGTCTGGGCAAGCAAAGTCTTGCCGCAACCGGTAGGCCCGATCAAAAGAATATTGGATTTGGAAAGCTCGATTTCCTGCTTGGACGTTGAATGGTGCAAGCGCTTATAATGATTATGCACAGCAACGCTGAGCACACGTTTTGCGCGCGCCTGCCCGATTACATAATCATCCAGCACGCCACAAATTTCTTTGGGGGTGGGCACGCCATCAGAGGACTTGACCAGAGAGGTTTTACCCTCCTCCCGGATAATATCCATGCATAGCTCCACACATTCATCACAAATGAACACTGTGGGTCCGGCAATCAGTTTGCGAACCTCATGCTGGGATTTCCCGCAAAAGGAACAATAAAGCGTATTTTTTGAAGAATCGCCGCTTGAATCATCTTTGGACATACAGTCACTCCGAAAAATTGGCACTTTGCCCTTTTATTGGGCATTTGGCCGAAAAGAATTAGGCCCCTGATCAAAGACCCTACCCCTGAGGGCTAAAAAAAGTGTAAGCAAACTGAACCATAATGCGCTCACGGTCCGGGCGCAACAAAATCACGCGCCCAAACCCCACTCACTGAAATGTTCGTTAACAGGTGCAATTTTACTCTTCAGTCGGAATTGCACGCTTTTCGTGGATGGTGTCAATAATACCAAATTCCTTGGCTTGCTCCGCCGTCATAAAATTATCCCGCTCCAGGGCATTCTCAATTGTCTCGTATTTCTGACCGGTATGCTTGACATAAATTTCATTCAAACGCCGTTTCAGGTCTTCAACCTCCTTGGCATGAATAAGAATATCCGTCACCTGCCCCTGAAAGCCCCCCGATGGCTGATGCACCATCACCCGTGAATTGGGCAAAGTGCCGCGCATACCCTTTTCACCGGCGGCAAGCAGAAGTGAGCCCATCGAGGCCGCCTGCCCCAGACAAAGAGTGGCAACCGCCGGGCGAATAAACTGCATCGTGTCATAAATTCCAAGACCCGCGGTCACAACACCACCGGGGGAATTGATATACATCGAAATTTCTTTTTTCGGATTATCGGATTCAAGAAACAACAGCTGCGCAATAATCAGCGAGGCCATATTATCCTCCACCACTCCGGTCACGAAAATAATCCGCTCCTTGAGCAGGCGTGAAAAAATATCATAGGCGCGCTCGCCACGGTTGGTTTGCTCAACCACCATCGGTACGAGATTCATATAGGTGTCGATTGGGTCTTGCATGGGAGTTTCTCCAGTGGGGCAAATTCAGGGTTAAAGTCGAATCAGACAATTCGTTTTGATAATTGTGCAATTCCAACCGATACCCGGTTAACAACGCGTAAAAGCTATCTATGGTGTGATTCTTCTCTATTCAAGAGAATTGCTTATGTTTATGGCTAACGCATGAATAAAATTTTACCCTTTCAAATAGACACCCGCGCCAAAACTCTGTCCTGCGATCCGCAAAACAACGCGTTCGTTCAAAACCCTTATCCACTTTATGATGCCATGTATGGCAAAGCAGACCCCCTGCTCTGGCAACAATATGGTCATTTGGTGTTTGCCAACTGGAAAGACGTCAACGCCCTGTTGCGCGATAAAAGGTTTGGCCGCCAGATTCTGCACCTTACCACCCGCGAGCAATTGGGCTGGCCGGAGCCACCGCCCCACACCGCAGATTTTGAACACGCGGAAAAATATTCCCTGCTTAATGTCGAGCCGCCCGTTCACACCCGTTTGCGCACGCTGGTCAACCGCGCCTTTGTATCACGTCAGGTGGAACAATTGCGCCCACAGGTGGAAAAGCTGGCCCACACCCTGATCGACAGCTTCGAAGCCAACGGCACAACCGACCTGCTGAAAAGTTTTGCCACCCCCATCCCGCTGCTGATTATCACGCAAATGCTGGGTATTGCCGAAGAAGACGGGCCGATGCTGCTCGACTGGTCCCACAAAATCGTCGCCATGTATATGTTTGGGCGCACGCCTGAAGACGAACTGACCGCCAATCAGGCGGCAAAAGAGTTCTCCGCCTATTTGCAGGACCTCATCAATCAGCGGCGCAAAAACATCGGTCAGGACCTGCTCTCCCACATGATATCCACCGAGGCCAAAGGCGAGTATTTAAGCGATGAAGAACTGATTTCCAGCACCATGCTTCTGCTCAATGCGGGCCATGAAGCCACGGTCCACCAGACCGGTAACGCGGTTAAAACCATTCTGGAAAGCACCCATGCGCCCCCAACCCTGTTCGCAAACGATATCCAGACAGCGGCCACCATCGAAGAATGTATTCGCTTTGATGCCCCCCTGCACATGTTCACCCGTTATGCGCTGAAAGATTTACAACTAGACAATGGCATAAAACTCAAGATGGGGGATGAAATCGGCCTGCTGCTTGGCGCCGCCAACCGCGATCCCAACCAGTTTGAAAATGCCAACACGTTCGACCCGTTCCGCAAAAAAAATGCCAATGTCACCTTCGGCGCCGGCATCCACTTCTGCATCGGCGCCCCCCTGGCCCGGCTTGAAATGCAAACCGGCATCAAAATCCTGTTTGAACGTTTGCCAAACCTGAAACTGGCCGAACCCCCAACATATATGAACGCATACCATTTTCATGGTCTTCAAAAACTGGTGGTCCGCTGGTAGGGAGCCAACACCAGCCTTGTT
>WFOP01000251.1 GCA_015487985.1 Hyphomicrobiales bacterium | reverse complement strand
GAATGGATGAGCTTGTTCCATGCCTCGACAGCGGGCTTTGGGGCGCGGGCGAAGCCAAATCCGGGCATATCCACAATGCGCACCGGTGCCAGTTCGGCTTCAAATATGTTTAATTCTTGCGTTCGCCCCGGGGTATTGGATGTGCGGGCAAGATTTTTGCGCCCGGTCAAAGCGTTGATTAAAGAGGATTTGCCAACGTTTGAGCGCCCCGCAAAAGCCACTTCAATGCGGTCCGGCGGGGGCAGGTCCGATACCCGGACGCACCCTTTGATAAAGACAAATGGCCGGGCGAACAATATCCGCCCTGCTTCAATATTTGCGCTGTCCGGTTGGGCATCAGGCATGAAAATCAGCCCTTGTCAGCCTCTTCGGCGGGCTTCTTTTTCAAGAATCCAAACATATTGCCCAGCAGGTCCACTTCGACGCCGTGCTTGCGCATGATGTAGTATTGCTGCAAAATTCCAAGGAAGTTGTTCCATGTCCAATAGATGACCAGCCCGGCGGGGAATGTCCCCAGCATGAAGGTGAACAAAATTGGCATCAGGCCAAAAATCATTGCCTGACTGGGGTCGGTCGGGGGAGGGTTGAGCTTCATCTGCACCCACATGGCAATCCCCATCAGAACCGGCCAGATACCAATGGCAAGGAAACCCCCGATAATAGGCAGTGCGGTGGGGTCGTAGGGCAGCAGTCCGAACAGGTTGAACACATTTGTGGGGTCTTGCGCCGCCAGATCCTTGATCCATCCAAAGAAGGGCGCATGGCGCATTTCAATGGTAACGAAGAGAACTTTATAGAGGGAAAAGAAGACAGGTATCTGGATGAGCATTGGCCAGCAACCGGCAATGGGATTGATTTTTTCCCGCTGAAAAAGCTCCATCTGTGCCTTTTGCATGCCCACTTTGTCGTCCCCGAACTTTTCCTGCAACGCCTTGATTTCAGGCTGAACTTTTCGCATGGCCGCCATTGAGGCATAGGATTTGTTGGCCAGCGGGAAAAATACCGCTTTCACCATGACGGTCACCAGTAGAATGGCGATGCCAAAATTGCCTGTTACCCCGTGTAGCCAGCGAATGACATAGAACATGGGTTTGGTGATAAAGTGGAACCAGCCCCAGTCTATCAGCAGTTCAATCCGATCAAATCCGTATTCCTGTTCATAGGCGTTGATATTGCCCTCAACCTTGGCCCCCGCATACAGGTAGCTCTTGTATTGTGCGTCGGCATTGGCGGCGACAACAACCGGTGTGCGCCCCACAAAGCTGGTCTGGTAAATATCTGCCTGATTTGGGTTGTTCCATGAATAGCGTGCATTGATGGGGGCATCGGGTTCAGGAATGATGGCGGAAGCCCAGTATTTGTCGGTAAAGCCGAGCCAGCCCCCCGTTGTCTCAAAATCAATCTGGCGTTCTTCGCGCAAATCCTGATAAGAGCGCTCAATCAGATTGGCATCTCCCAGAACCCCGATCGGCCCCTCATGCAGAATAAAAAACCCTGAAACCTTTGGTGTTTCATGCCGCGCAATTCGAGAATAGGGATAAAGGGCCACATCGCCGGCGGAGTTGTTTTTTACGCTCTGAGTAATGGTGAAAAGGAAATTTTCATCAACCGATATCGTGCGTAAGAAAACGAAACCTTCGCCATTGTCATAGCTCAGGGTGACGGGCGCGTTGGCCCTTAGGGTCGGATTTCCCTCAACACTCCAAAGCGTATCCCCATCAGGAACCCTGGTCGAACCGCCCGGTGCAACCACCCAGCCCTGTTCACTAAAGTATGAGCCGGGCGCACCAAATGGTGAAAACAGTGAAATAATGGGGCTGTCAGGATCTACGGTTTCATGATAATTTTTCAGGGACAGGTCGTCAATCCGGCCACCGATCAGGTTGATGGACCCGATAAGGGAGGGGGTATCAATATCTATGCGCGGGGTATTGGCCAGTGCTTCAGATGCCGTGGCAAAGCCGCCGGGGGCAGAAGAAGCTGTGGCGGGGGCCTGGCCTGAATTGGTTGGTGTGGCCAGCCCTGCGGGGGCATTGCCGCCATCAACGGGTGTCGCCAGATCGGCTCCCCCCTGATTTGCTTCCTGTTGTGCGGCAATTTCCAGTTGCTGCTGCATACGCTCCGCTTGCGGACCAATAATAAAATATTGCCAGCCCACCACAACGATTAAGGACAGAACAACGGCGGTGATCATGTTTCGCGTATCAGGTGTCATCTTTGGTTTTTATCCTGTATGTGTTTGCCGGTGCGTATGTCGCAACGCATGTTCCAGTTTTTGCACCAGATCACAAAACGGCGCGTGCAGACTATCGCGCCGTCCAATCAGTACATAATCACGCTGGTTCTCAAATTTGTTCTTACACGCCAGAACCGCAGCCCTCAAGCGCCGTTTGATTCGATTGCGTTCCGGTGAATTTCCCGTTCGCTTCGTAACCGTATATCCGATCCCGCAATCATTGGTTTCAATAGAATTGGATTGCAAAACAAAAAGCCGCCCGGAGAAACGTGTTCCGCGAGCAGCATTTAAAAACTGGTATCTTTTTTTGAGGCGCCGCATTGCCGGTTCGCTTTCAAAGCAGCCCTGAACAATATTACGCCGACAACCGTTTGCGACCGCGTGCGCGGCGCGCATTCAAGATTTTACGGCCATTTTTTGTGGCCATACGGGCACGAAATCCGTGACGGCGGGTGCGCACAAGGCGGCTTGGCTGAAATGTACGCTTCATTACACGTTTAACCGCTGATGGCGCGGTTCCTCTAATTCAATTTGCAGACAATTATTATGCGTCACAAAACATCGGCAAAACCGATTATCTGACACTTCGGGGCGTTCTATAAAAACAAAGCACCATTAAGTCAATATATCAAGTCAACAAACACCCCGAATTAAACCGCGCGCGGGTTGCGGGTTTGTCTGGTCTTCCTGGTCATTTACGGAGCGCACGACTATCACACTTCCTCACACCTGAGTGAAGGTGGGGGCTTTTGGGGCACAATGGCTGTATGCAACTGTTTCATCGCCTGTTTGGGGTGCCTTAAAATACCATAATGCAAAACAACGGATTGTGCATCGCCCCATTAAATGGCTTGTCCAGCGCTCAATGTAAGATAAAACCAACAGACATGACAGATTCAACCGGCTCCAACGCAAAAAAAACGTTCCCCCAACTCGTAAAACAATGGGTGCCTGTTGCCCTGCTCATAATGGCGTTTGTGGCGTTTTTTGCCTCCGGTCTTTATGAAATGCTGACATTGGATGAATTGGCAAGGCGCTACGGGGACCTTGATGCATTCATTGAGCACAACTTTTGGGGGGCCGTTTTGGGGGCCATTGCCATTTATATTCTTGTAACGGCCGCCTCCCTTCCTGCCGCCACGTTGCTCTCCATTGCCATCGGGTTGATGTTCGGCTGGGCTTTGGGGGCAACCATCATTGTGATTGGTGCAACGCTGGGGGCTTCAATATTGTTTCTTGTCGCCCGTTCTCTGCTGCGGGATTTTTTCTCCAAAAAGGCAGGGGATAAACTCAATATCATGGCTGCCGGTTTCCGCGATGATGCGGTGAGCTATATGTTGTTTTTGCGGCTTGCTGCGATTTTTCCGTTTTTTGTGGTGAATTTTGTGCCCGCAATTCTGGGCGTGCGGTTTTTCACATTTTTCTGGACCACGGCAATTGGCATTATTCCGGGCACCATTGCCTATGCGTTTGCCGGAGAGGGATTGCGCTCCATTGTTGGGGACCGTGCAGTTGCCTGCGCCCGGAATATTGCCCCTTGCGGGCAACCCCTTGCCCCCGGTGACATTATCACAACAGAAATGCTGATTGCTTTCATTCTGCTGGCTCTGGTTTCGCTGATGCCGGTGATACTGAAAAAAATACGCAAAAAGGTACGCTGATTGCTGTATGCGCTGCTATCGTTTAGGAAATGACCATGTCTGAAATTTTACAGCCTGATCTTTGTATAATCGGTGCCGGGTCCGGGGGGCTGTCGGTTGCGGCGGCCGCACGCGCTCTGGGTGCTTCGGTGGTTCTGATTGAACGGGGGCAAATGGGCGGGGATTGCCTGAACACCGGCTGTGTTCCCTCCAAGGCACTGATTGCGGCGGCAAAGCGCGCCCACACGATTAGAAACACGTCGGTGTTTGGGGTGAGCGCCAGCGAACTCAAGGTGAATTTTGGCAAGGTCCACGCCCATGTGCACGGGGTGATAAACTCCATCGCCCCCCATGATTCCGCTGACAGATTTGAAAGCCTGGGGGCCACGGTAATTGGTGCCCATGCAAGATTTATC
>WFOP01000250.1 GCA_015487985.1 Hyphomicrobiales bacterium | reverse complement strand
GCTTCAAATAAAGTGGCGGTTTTGGCATTGATGATTTTAAGATAGTCAGCGTCGGTGGTGCTCAGGTCCGTGGCTTTGCTGAGTTGAAAAACTTCCCCCTCAGCAATGATTGCAGCAGCGCTTGAAAGGGTGCGAAGGGCGGGCAGATCGCCGGTTTCAACCATCATCATAAAAGCCTGACCGAGCAGAAAATCCCCCACCAGAACGCTGGCCTGATTGCCCCATATTTTGCGGGCAGCGGGCTTGCCCCGGCGCATTTCGCTTTCATCCACCACATCATCATGGAGCAGAGTGGCATTATGCATAAATTCAACCGCCGCTGCATAGTTGATCTGGTGGCCCGGCTTGTCTGAAAACAGGCGGGCACTGATCAGAGTAAGCATCGGGCGCAATCGCTTGCCCCCCGCCTCAATCAGGTAATGGGCGATTTGGGGCACCATTTCCACGTGGGAATTGGCGCGCGATAAAATCAGCGCGTTCACCGCCTCCATATCCGCAGCGGTGGCTTCAATGAGTGCATCCATACTTGAATGGTCTATGTGTGTGTGTGCCGCCGAACTTAACTTGTTACTCATGCCCAAACCAAAATCCAAGAACCGGTTAGTATCAAATCGCTTGATTGTTTCTTATACTGTTGGCGCAATAACCACAAACCACCTGTGGTAATCTGCATGATATTTTTTTATCCGTGTTGTACTGGATTGAATGTGAGCAAAATTTTGGATTTACAAAGCGTAACGCGGAATGATTTCCTTGGGGGGCGCATATCGGCTTTTCAACCCAAATCGGGCTTTCGTGCCGGCTCGGACAGTGTTTTGCTGGCCGCCGCTGTTCGTAAAGAAACGACCTGTATTTTAGAGCTTGGATGTGGGGCCGGCGTGGCGGCCTGTTGTGCGCTTTCTGAGCGGGCAAAGGCGCAGGCGCTTCTGGTGGACATGGAGGCCGAGGCGCTGACCTTGGCTGATAAAAATCTGGCCCTGAACGGATTCGAAAAGCGTGCAAAAACCCTGTTGCTCGATGTCACACAAAAAGGAAGCATTCGCGAGCAGGCCGGTCTGCAAACCAATTGTTTTTCTACCATAATCGCCAATCCCCCCTTTTTTATCAGTTCCAAAGGCACCGGATCCCCCGATGCCTTGCGAAAACGTGCCCGTCATATGCAAAAGGGTGAATTGGACAATTGGGTCAAAACTGCTGCAGCAAGCGCCTCGGCAAGAGGCGAAATTATTTTTATTCATGTGATGGAGGCATTGCCTGAATTACTGGCGGCATTTGATGCGCGCTTTGGTAATATTGTTATACTGCCGATTGCACCGCGTGCCGGGGAAGCGGCCACCAGAGTCCTAATTCGCGGCATCAAGGGGTCCAAAGCCCCTCTAGCTCTTATGGCGCCCCTAATCCTGCACGGGGAAACCGGGCGGGAATTTTTGCCCGAAGTGGAAGCTATTTTTCGTGGAGAGGGCGCTTTGCACTGGTAAGTGGAACAATGTGTGCCTAAATAAGTCCCACGACATGCTAAAAGTAAAACTGATACGGAGCGCCCTTTATGAGCACAAAATCATCCAACCCGATTGTTCAAAGTCTGAGCAAGGCCTGGGGCGGCATCGAAGACATGCTGGGCATGAATAATCCTGTTGTGCCGGTTGTTCGTTTGCACGGTGTGATTTCTTCCGAGCAAAAGCCTGGGCGCATCAATATTGAAAACGCCAACCCGTTGTTGGAAAAGGCTTTTGAGAACAAGAAGGCCGCCGCTGTCGCCATTGTTATCAATTCGCCCGGTGGTTCCCCCGTGCAGTCGCGTCTTGTGGGCAACCGAATCCGTGAACTGGCCGACAAAAACGAAAAGAAGGTTTTTGTTTTTGTTGAAGATGTCGCCGCCTCGGGGGGATATTTTATTGCAGTTGTCGCCGATGAACTGTTTGCGGATCCCTCTTCGATTGTTGGCTCGATCGGCGTCATCATGGCCGGTTTTGGTTTTGAAGAAGCCATTAAGAAAATCGGCGTTACAAGACGGATTTATACGGCGGGAAAAAACAAATCCACCCTTGACCCCTTTATGCCGGAAAAGAAGGCCGATGTTGATCGGATCAAAGGATTTGAAAACGACATCCATCAGGTGTTTATCAATTATGTAAAACAATATCGGGGTGAAAAGCTCAAGGCCCCCGAAGATGAATTGTTCACCGGGGAATGGTGGCCCGCATTGCGCGGCGTTGATCTGGGGCTGGTTGATGCGCTGGGTGACATGCACACCATTTTGCGCGAGCGCTATGGTGAGGATGTTAAACTTTTGCCCATCAAGGCAAAAAAGTCTCTGTTTTCAATGCCCAATATCGGCATCAATGGTGGTAGTATCGCGCCAAATATCGGTTCTGATATTGTCAGCGCACTGGAAGAGCGTGCGCTCTGGTCACGATTTGGATTGTAAAACATGTCCGCTGTCCTGCTTCGATTACTGATATATGCCATCATCATCGGTGCCATCTATTTAGGTATCCGCAGCATCATCAATGACTGGAAAAAAAAGTTTCAGGCTGATGATGCCGCTGTTCGTGAGCGGGACCTCAAGGAAAGCAAGCGCCCCGACATTGTCGAACTCAAACGCGACAAGGACGGCGTGTTCCGGCCCGGTTCAAAGTCTGAGGCGGATAGGGATAAAAAGGATCGCACCGATTAGTTCAACTTTGCTTGTTTGCCAACTGCTCTGAATATTCAGCGGGTCAATATCTTCATTCAAATTGTTGATCAGTCCGTGTTCCCCAAATGCGGGATTGAAAATCATATCTTTCCTTTGGGCGCCAATTGCACGTCTTTGCAAACCGCCAGCGAGATGACTTTACCCGCTTGACCAACTATGCCGGGGAAACTAGGTTCGCCCAAGTTTATATGCCGCCTCAATCCCAGTTCCAAGCAGGCCCTGAAATGTCACAAAAAATACCATCCCATTTGAATCCAAAATTGTCCTTTCAGGGGCTGATGCTGACCTTGCAGAATTATTGGGCCGAGCAGGGGTGCGTAATTCTTCAGCCCTACGATATGCAAATGGGGGCGGGGACTTCCCATGTGGCAACAACTTTGCGCGCGCTGGGGCCAAAGCCCTGGAACGCCGCCTATATACAGCCCTCGCGGCGCCCCACAGATGGCCGTTACGGGGAAAATCCAAATCGCCTGCAGCACTATTATCAGTTACAGGTGATCCTGAAACCCTCCCCCGATAATATTCAGGAGCTTTATCTCAAATCACTTTATGCCATCGGGATTGATCCTAAAATCCATGATCTGCGCTTTGTTGAGGACGATTGGGAAAACCCCACCCTGGGCGCGTGGGGGCTGGGCTGGGAAGTCTGGTGCGATGGCATGGAAGTGTCCCAGTTCACCTATTTTCAGCAGGTTGCCGGCTTTGAATGTAAACCGGTGGCTGGCGAATTGACCTATGGGCTGGAACGTTTGGCCATGTATATTCAGGACGTGGACAGCATTTATGATCTGAATTTTAACGGCGGGCAGGGGGCGGATAAAGTCACCTATGGCGACGTTTTTCTGCAAAATGAGCAGGAAAGCTCACGCTACAATTTTGAACATGCCGATGTGGAAATTTTATTCCGCCATTTTGAAGATGCCGAAAATGAGTGCCGGGCAATTCTGGCGGTTTCTGATGAGGGGGGCGACAAGCCCCCGATGGCCATTCCCGCCTATGAACAGGTGCTAAAAGCGGGGCATGCCTTTAATATGCTCGATGCGCGCGGGGTTATTTCGGTGACCGAGCGACAGGGCTATATTCTGCGGATTCGCGAAATGTCAAAGGCTTGCGGGGCCGCCTGGCTCAAAACCGCGGGTGGCGGGGCTTAACCCGCGTTCACATAGCCATGGCAAATTAACTTGTTTTTGGATAATTACACACTAATTAACTGCAATTAAGTTCAGGGTGCGTGCCAGTGCATTGCTGTAACAAAAACCTTGTGGCAACTATCAATGGCAGGAGGCTTTGACGAAACTTGAATCGGAGAGCAAAATGAAATCAAAAACAAAACGAGCGCCAAATCCGGCGGCTGAGGCGTTAAAAGAGGCAAAATTCCGCCAGCGCATCGTGAAGGCAAAAAAGGCTGCCTACTCACGGAAAGGCAAGCACAAAAAAGGAAAATCATCTGAAGATGGTTTTCCTTTTTTTGCTTCCGGCATTCAGCGCTCCCCCTGCTTTGCTACCCAAAAGCCACACAATTGAAGAAAAGTTGGCCATGGTCGCACCAATATGGCACCCTCACGCACATATCATTGGTGAACAGCTCAAAAATGCTCTATGTGCGCGTGATAATAATTTGTTAACCATAAGCGGGCGGGCCATGATTGAGTTTGAAAAATCCTCAAAGTTGAATATTGATCGCCGGGTTTTCACCTTTGGCGGTGTAAGTGCGCTTGGTCTGACCCTTGCAGGGTGTTCCTCTTCAGCGCAATCCGTTTTGGATGGCGTTGCCGATATGGCTTCAGGTCAGGTGTCCGCGCTCTCCTATGGCCCTCTCCCCAACGAGCAATTTCCCCTTGCCGCTGCTGATCTTTCGCGGGTGCCGGCGAAATATTTGCGCCGCCGGGTAAGTTATCAAACCCGCGAGCCTGTTGGCTCAATCATTGTTGATACCAAAAATTTCTATGCCTATCTGGTAGAACCTGATGGCAAGGCAATGCGTTATGGGGTGGGGCTTGGCCGCGCCGGTTTTGCCTGGTCTGGTCGGGCCAACATCGCCTGGAAACGCAAATGGCCGACATGGACGCCCCCCGCCGCCATGATCGCGCGCCAGCCTGAACTGGAAAAATACAGCGCCGCCAATGGGGGCATGAAACCCGGGCTGAACAATCCACTGGGCGCACGCGCGCTATATATTTTCCAGAATGGCCGCGATACGCTTTATCGTCTGCATGGCACAACGGAAAACTGGTCCATCGGCAAGGCAGTGTCCAGCGGTTGTGTGCGTTTTATCAACCACGACATTATTGACCTGTATAAGCGGGTACGCAGCAACGCAAAAATTGTGGTGATTTAGGTCACGCCGGGTCTAGCTGCTGACTTTTGAAAAATCCGCCACCTGATGCATGGCTGCCCTGAGGTGTGTCAGCAACTTCAGGCGATTTTTGCGCACAGCCGGGTCCGGGTCATTGACCAGAACTGTTTCAAAAAACGCATCAACCGGTTCACGCAGGGTCGCCAAGGCAGAAACGGCCGCCTCGTAATTATTTTCACTGATAGATTTTTCTGCCGTTTCTTTTGCACGAACAACACTGTCTGCCAACGCGGTTTCCTCTTCACTGGCAAGCAAGGTGCGATCCACCGGACCATCAAAATCGGTCCCGCTTTTCTTTTCTTCTGCTTCAAGAATATTGATTCCGCGCCGATAACCCGCCAGCAGGCTTTGCCCGGATTGTGTGTTGAGCAATGTGGAAAGGGCCGCTACCCGGCGGCTGATTTCAAGCAGATCGTTGCTGTCTTTTGAAATAACCGCATCCACCAGATCGTGGGCAGCGCCGGTATCGCGCAATAATACTTTGAGCCTGTCATGGAAGAAAGCGAGCAAATCAGGCTCTACTTCAAGCGGGAAGGTCAGTTGGTTTTCAAGGATAATCCGAATGACCCCGAGCGCTGCGCGCCGAAGCGCAAAGGGATCGCGCGAGCCGGTGGGTTTTTCATCAATGGCCCAGAAACCGCTCAATGTGTCCAGCTTGTCCGCCAGCGCAACTGCAATGGAAACCGGCTCATTTGGCACCTCATCTGATGGCCCGACGGGTTTATAGTGCATTTCAAGAGCGGTGGCGACTTCGGGTTTTTCCCCTTGTGCAAGTGCATAATAGCGCCCCATCAGCCCCTGCAATTCAGTAAACTCAAACACCATCTCGGTGACAAGGTCGGCCTTGGCCAGTTTTGCAGCCCGCTTTGCGTCCCCTGTATCTGCACCCACCACAGGAGCGATTTCCCCGGCCAATTTGATGAGGCGTTCCACCCGTTCAGCCTGGGTGCCCAGTTTTTTGTGGAAAATGACTTCGTCAAGTTTTGGCAAACGTTCTTCAAGCGGTTGTGACAGATCGTTTTTATAAAAGAACATGGCGTCGGACAATCGCGCTTCAATCACCCGCTCATTCCCCGCAACGATGACCTTTCCCCCGTCGCTGGCAATGGCATTGGAGGTGAGAATAAAGTGATTGCTTAGTTTTCCGGTTGAACTGTCTCTGAGGCAAAAGCACTTCTGATTGGTTTTGATGGTGGCAATAATCACTTCTTCGGGCAGATCAAGATAGGATTTGTCATAGCTTCCCATCATCACCACCGGCCATTCCACAAGCCCGGCCACTTCCTCCAGCAGTCCTTTGTCCGCGATTACTTCCAGCCCCCGCGCAAAGGCCAGATGTTCAGCATCGGTTTTGACAATGTCCATGCGCCGATCAATATCAAGCACAACCTTTGCTTCGCTCAAGGCCTGACAATAATCATCGAACCGCTTTGCAACGATGGGACCGGGGGCAAGAAAGCGATGTCCGAAACTGGTTTGCCCGGATTGAATGCCTTCAATTTGAAATCCGATGGTTTCCGGTTCCTCATTGGGCACGCCAAAACTGGCGACGATGGCCCGAATCGGGCGCACCCATTTCAGATTTCCACTTCCCCAGGCCATGGGTTTGCCCCAGGGGAAATTTTGAATGATTTCCGGCAGGATGGAGGCAAGGATTTCCTGAGCCGGCGCCCCTTTGTTTTCAATGATGGCGACATAATATTCGCCTTTTTTGGGATCCGTATGAATTTTCGCTTCTTCAACGCTGCTCAGTCCTGCGCCGCGCAAAAATCCGGCAAGGGCTTTTTCAGGAACGCCGACTCTGGGGCCTTTTCTCTCTTCTTTGGTATCAGGAGACCGCGCCGGAATATCCGTTGCTGTGACACAAAGTCGACGCGGGGTGACAAAAGCGGCAATACTGCCATAACTTAACCCATTCTTCACCAGCGCATCCCCCAACAATCTTTTCAGATCATTTGCGGCACGGCGCTGTAAACGGGCAGGAATTTCTTCACAAAAAATTTCAAAAAGCAGCTCAGGCATCATATAACCATATTAGGGAAGTTGGCGGTTTGCCTAACAAGGGTTATGCCAATTGTCTAGGTGATTACGTTTAAGGGAACCTGTTCAATGAATAAACAATTGCTTCAGCCGGTAACCGAACAGGTTTTAGCGCAATTGCGTGAACTTATTGGTAAGGCTCGCCACGCCAGTCTGGCGGTTTGTGAACAAAAAAGCGGGCATCCGGCGATTTCACGGGTGGCCCTGTCAACCATGGCTGACGGCACGCCCATATTATTGACTTCTGCACTGGCGCCCCACACGGCAGCCCTGTTTGCCGACAACCGATGTTCATTGCTGATCGGAGATGTGGGCAAGGGTGACCCCATGGCCCACCCGAGAGTGACCCTGTTTTGCCATGCAGAACCTGTCGCAAATTCTGGTCGCGAAGAAATGAGAAAAAACTTCCTCGCCCATCATCCCAAG